>NZ_DAMBHK010000015.1:25032-33074 GCF_032060305.1 Kaistella sp.
AGACGGAACTGATGCGCTTCGCCCGTGCCGTATTCATTGGTTTTCAGATAATCGTGCATTCCGGCCCAAAACGCTTCGTCACCAAGATAATTTCTCAACATGTGAAGAATAGAGCCGCCTTTATTGTAGGAAACCCCATCGAACATATCTTCTTTGTGATGGTAATTAAATCTTACCAAATCTTTGGTAACATTCGAAGGATCGCGGAAATACCCTTCAGCAGCCTTCATCAATGTATAATCGGCGAAATCTTTTCCATATTTATATTCGTTCCAAAGGTATTCGGAATAGTTGGCGAAAGATTCGTTTACGGTAAGGTTGCTCCAGCTTTCGGTGGTTACCAGATCGCCAAACCAGTGGTGAAACAGTTCGTGCGAGATTACATCTTCCCAGCGGTTTTCGTCGATCAGGTCGCCGGGTTTTTGCTGTGCTGATTCCTGATGAAGGACCGCAGTGGTATTTTCCATAGCACCGGAAACATAGTCTCTGGCGGTAATCTGCGCATATTTGGACCACGGATAATCGTAATTCAGTTTTTTAGAAAAGAATTCCAACATTTCCGGCGTGTTTCCGAAAATCTGTTTCGCGTACGCTTCATATTCTTTTTCAACATAATAATCAACGGGAATATTTCTCCATTTATCCTTTACCACAGCGTAATCGCCAACTCCCATGAAGAATAAATACGGCGCGTGTTTTTTGTCCATCACCCAGTGATCGGTACGCAGTCCGTTGCCTTCCTTAACCGACGATTTCATTAAACCGTTGGATAAAGTGACATATTTATCGGGCACGGTCATATAAATTTCCTGAGTTGTTTTCTGGTTGGGTTTGTCGATGGTCGGGAACCATGCGGAGCTAGCCTCTGTTTCGCCTTGCGTCCAGATTTGGGTAGGTTTATCAGCGTCTTTTCCCTGTGCGTTAACGAAATAAAGACCTTTCGCGTCTGTAATTGCTGCGCTGCCTTTGTCTTTCACTTCATTGGGACGTGCGGTATATTTAATGTAAACCGTATAATCCTGATTTCGGGTATAGGTTTTATCTAAAGTGATTCTGAGCATATCGTCTTTGTACGCGTACTTCAATGGAGTTTTGGCTCCGTTTTTATCCAAAGCAACCTCGTGGATAAGCATCGCTTTTGCATCCAGAATCAGGGAATCCGAAGGATAGAAATGCGGACTGGCAGTTAGCCATTCTTCCCCATTCATCTGCTCTTTGGCATAATCGAAATTTACTTTGAGTTTTGTATGCTTAAGTTCGGTTGATTTGGTGTGGGTTTGTCGATATTCGGTTCTGCCCGAAGTTTCGGTTTGTGCAAAAATGGCGTTGGAACTGAATAGCGTACCAAGAAACAAAGCCGCAATGAATATTTTCTTCATAATATTTTGAAAGATTTTTGCGGTGTAAATTTTAAAAATAATAGGTCACGTTTTCTTACAGAAAGTTACAAAAAAAGTGAAGCCAACTGCTCCACTTTAAACTTTGAATAATTCTTAAACCGCAACCGGCGCCTTAATTCCGGGATACGGTTCGTAATTTTCAAGCGTGAAGTCTTCAAAACCGAAATCAAAAATATCTTTGATCTCCGGATTAAGTTTCATGGTTGGTAAAGCTTTTGGAGTTCTTGAAAGCTGTTTTTTCACCTGCTCGAAATGATTGTTGTAAATATGTACATCGCCGAAAGTATGCACATAATCGCCCACTTCTAAATCACAAACCTGCGCAACCATCATCAAAAGCAACGCATAACTTGCAATATTAAACGGAACTCCCAGGAAAACGTCGGCACTTCTCTGGTACAGCTGAAGCGACAGTTTTCCGCCGGCAATATAAAACTGAAACATCGCATGACAAGGCGCTAACGCCATATTGGGAATTTCCGCAACATTCCATGCGGAAACGATCAATCTTCTGGAGTCCGGATTTTTTTTAATCTGATCGATGACCTCCGAAATCTGATCGACAATTTTTCCGTCTGCGCCGGCCCAGCTTCTCCACTGAGCACCGTAAACCGGTCCCAAATCACCATTTTCATCGGCCCATTCGTTCCAGATCGATACGCCGTTATCGGTAAGATATTTAATATTGGTATCGCCATTCAGAAACCACAGCAGCTCGTAAATAATTGATTTTAAATGGACTTTTTTGGTGGTCACGAGCGGAAAACCTTCAGATAAGTTGTACCGCAGCTGATATCCGAAGACGCTGCGTGTGCCGGTGCCGGTTCTGTCGGTTTTATCGGTTCCGTTATCGAGAATATGCTGGAGAAGATCGTGATAGTTTTGCATTTTTAGGAGAAAATTTAAGCAATATGTATGTTTCAAAAATACGCAAATTTTCACCAAAGATTGATGATGCTTTGCTTTAAATTATTCAGAATAAATTCGTCTTCTTTGCTTTTTCCGTGCATTGCTTTAGCCAGAGGGCTTTCGGTAGAAATCACAAAAATCTTCTTTTCCTGAAACCTGATTTCCCCCAAAGAAACCGCAATATAAAAAAAGCCTTTTTCAGTTTCAACCAGCGAACCCAAACCAATAACCGAATGTTGGTTGGTGTTGATTAATTTTAAAGAATTCAGTGCTTTTAAATTTTCATTAAGCTGAACCTGAAGGTTATTAATTTCCTGCTGCACCATCTCGCGTGAGGTTTCATACTTATCGCCCATAGAACTTTTGGTTTCGTTGTTGGCAGCGCGGGTTTCGGAAATCAGATGTTCTAAATAATCAGTTTTCTCTGACAATTTCCCGCGGGTGATTTGAAGGATCTCGGATTTATTCATGATTATCTTAATTTTAGCTAAAGCCTTACCGCTGTATTTAACAAAAACGGGCTAACGCCCGTTTTCATTCATCATTAATATGAACTGATGATTATTTTTCGAATACGGCGTAGCCGCCAGCTTTCAGCACAAAACCTTTGTCCTGTGAAAAGTCTCTTGTTTTCTTTTCGAAAATATCTTTGTAAACGCCCGCCACTTTGTCATCGGTAATCTGGAATGTTACTGCTTCTTTAGACATGTTCAGCACGGTTAAAACCTCATCTTTTCCGTTTTTTCTGAGGTAAGCCATTACTTTATCATCTGCAGAAGTGCGCAGGGCAATAGTTTTTGCTTCCGGATCGCCACCGCGTAAAGTAGGATTGCTCGACTTTAGATTCAACAATGTTTTATAAAAATCGTGAAGTTCATACGTTCCGTTCCATGGAATTGGATCTTTGGTGAAAAACTCCAGTCTCTTGGTTTTTAAAGGAAGTTCCTGACCGTTGTAGATCAAAGGAACACCGTTCCATGTAACTGAAAATACCGCCAGAGGTTTTGCAAGTAGACCATATTTTTCATACTCGGTTCCGTTCCAGGTGTTTTCGTCGTGGTTGGAGGTAAACCAGGCGCGCATGGAACCGTCGCCGATTGCGGTATATCTTCCGAGTAGATTTTTTAAATCGCCGAAAGAAGCCTTGTCTTCGTTATAATCTTTGGTTTTGTGCATCCAGTTCCAAATGTAACTTGCATCAAACACTTTTCCGTAGTCAGGGTTATCAAGTTCATCGAATTCGCCTAACCAGAATAAAGGTTTCACTTTCTCAACCTCAGGTCTTGCCTGCTGCCAGAAATCGACTTCAACCCAAGCGGCTAAATCGCATCGGAAGCCGTCGATATTGGTTTCACGCACCCAGAATTTCATGGCTTCGATCATGGCCAATCTCATCTGCGGATTGTTGTAATCGAGTTCGATGATATCATCCATTCCGGAAGCAATCTGGAAATCGTTGGTTTTTGGATCATTTAAATAAAACTCAGGGTTTGTTTTGGTCCATACATGATCCCAGCCGGTGTGGTTGGCTACCCAGTCGATGATGACTTTGAAACCCATTTTGTGCGCTTTGTTTACCATGTGCTTGAAATCCTCCATCGTGCCGAATTCCGGATTGATCGCCGTATAATCCTGCGCTGCATACTGGCTTCCCAAAGGTCCTTTTTTATTTTTCTGAGCAATTGGAGTGATAGGCATAAACCAAAGCGTTTTTACTCCCATTTCTTTCAGTCGCGGCATTTCTTTCTCGAATGCGCGGAAGGTGCCCTCTTCGGTATATTGTCTTATATTAACTTCGTAAATATTGGTGGTGTGTTTCCATTCACTGGGCAACTCGTTCATTGTTGTAGATTTTTGTGTGGTACAGGATGCGATTCCCAGGCCGATGATTGCTAAAAGTATGAGTTTTTTCATGCTGATGATTTGCTAGCAAATGTAATGGTTTTTTTATTAAATTCGGGTTGCGGAAGTAATCTTTTGAAGGAACTGAATGTTAAAAGTCATTAAAAAACCCCGGGAATTCCGGGGTTGTATTTTTAAACTTCATCAGTATCATCTTCTTCAAAGAAATCATCATCGAAGTCATCTTCTTCATCATCGAAATCTTCGTCTTCGTCGGCAAAATCACCGGTATTAAAATCGTCGCCAAAGTTTTCGAAATCATCTACCAAAGGTATTGTTGAATTTTTCTGTGCTTTCTTTCCAGATTTGCTTGGTGCTTTCAGCGGCATGTTTCCGAAACGGAAAACAGTGATGGGATAATTTACGGCAGGCTTCTCGTCGATAATTTCGATCAGCTCGCAGAAGAACTCCCAAAGATCCATAAAACCGTACTGGAAATGTACTTTGTCTCCTACTTTTTCGAAGGCTTCGCTGATATATACATCCGACATTATTTCGCCGTCACCGTCGTCACTCATGTCTTCCAGCGGCACCGTTTTAACCACCATTCCCTCTTCATCAAGAATATTGAAAAGCGACAAATCCTCTCCCATGAGGGTAAATGCACTCTTGATTCCCAAATGCAGATTCCAGAGATTCTGTTTATCCTTGATCTCAACATCGCGGAAGATATCATCTTTGGTATCTAAAATAATACGGATTTTATAAACCATTTTTAGTTTAAATTTAGATAGATTTTAGAATTAATTTACGGGTACAAATATAAAACAATTGCATTTTGACAAAAAAGAAATCGCAGCGATTTTATTAAAAAAGTTTTGCTTACATTTTGCGTTTTCTAATTGCTTTTTTCCAGTAAAAAAGTAAACCGTGTACCTTCCAAATATACACTTTCTACGGAGATATTTTCGCCATGTGCATCCAGTATATGCTTTACGATCGCAAGGCCCAGCCCCGAACCTCCGTCGTTGCGGTTTCTGCTGGTTTCTACACGGTAAAATCTTTCGAAAATACGTGGCAAAACTTCGGGCTTAATTCCCATTCCGTTGTCCTCTACTGTTACCAGGACTTTGTTTTTAAGAATAGTGGTTTTAATGGTAATCTGCGCCTTGTCGCGGTTGGCGTAATGAATGGCATTTGAAATTAAATTGATAAGAACCTGAGAAATTTTCTGCTTGTCGGCATTCACAAAAATCTGTGGCGACACGGTCTGCAGCTGTACTCTGGCGTCTTTTCGTACCGCTTCCAGGTCAAGCAGATCGATGATTTCGCGTATAACACTGTTAATATCGAAACTGGAAATATTGAGCTTGATTTCGCCGGATTCGTATTGGTTGATCATGTCCAGATCCTTTACAATATTAAGGAGTCTCTCGACAGATTTATCGATTCTTTCCAGATATTTGTCCCGGATGGCCAGATTTTCTACGCCGCCATCCATAAGTGTTTCCACATAACCCTGAATGGAAAAAAGCGGTGTTTTGAGCTCGTGGGATACATTCCCGATATATTCTTTCCGGTAGGTTTCCATCTCTTTCATGGTTCCCATTTCGGTGGCATTTTTCTGGCTGAATTCGGAAACCCGTTCGCCGAGTTCGCGCAGATTCATCTCATTGGCGGTATCGGGATTAATTCCTTCGGGAAGTATGGTCGAAATTTCTTTCACCTGCCGTTTGCCGTAAACATTAAAGAGGTAATCCAGAATCACATAATTGAGCACAAAAATAAGCACCACACAGGCAAAGAGCGTAAGGTAAAAATTATTCTGGTTCTGAAAAGCTACACTGTTAGAATATTCGAAGAGCAGCGCTACCAGAGACATCGCCACGGTTAAAAATACAGAAGCGACCAAAGTAAGCCGGTGAAACCTCATGTTACAAATTTACACAACTAATTTATAACCAATACCTTTTAACGTTTGAATCGTACCGATGCCGAGTTTTTCGCGCAGTCTTCGGATATGTACGTCGATGGTTCTTTCGCCCACAATTACATCGTTTCCCCAGACTTTTTCGAGGATTTCTTCGCGTTTGAAAACTTTGTTGGTGTTGGAGGCCAGCAGGTAAAGCAGATCAAATTCTTTTTTCGGGAGTAGAAACTGCTGTCCGCCTTTAGAAACCCGGAAGTTGTCTTTATCAATCATTAAATCCCCCACCGTAATATTCTTTGTAGTATCCGAAACCTGAGAAGTAAGCTGCAGTAAAGCATTTACCTTAGAAATAAGGATTTTTGGCTTGATGATCTTCACGATATAATCGTTGGCACCTGCCTGGAAACCGGCTAATTGGGAAAACTCTTCGCTTCTTGCGGAAAGGAAAACGATGAGGGTTTTCTGGAGTTCTTTAATCTTTCGTAAATCCTGGCAGGTCTCGATACCGTCTTTTTCGGGCATCATTACATCCAGTAGAATAAGATCCGGGATAATCTGTTTGGCTTTTTCAATCCCTTCATTGCCATTGCTGGCGGTATACACTTCGTAGCCTTCTTTTTCGAGATTGTAAGATAATATTTCTAAAATATCCTGTTCATCATCAATCAAAAGAATTTTTTTCTGATTCATCTTTACTATTTAACCTTTCAAAGTTAATCAATTTTGAAAACAGGTGTTCACTTAACGGTAATATTCACAATTAGTTAATATTTGCCGTAGTATGTTCAAAATTTATTAAAACAAACTTAAGACTTTAGCAACACCAAAGCGGTGAGTTCTTTATTCCTTTGCAGCGAGAGAAAATCTAATTAAAAAATGAAAATGAGAAAACTGAATATTGCGGTTTTGTTCCTAACCTCTTCAGCCACGCTGTTTTACGCACAGGAAGTAAAGAAGGATACGTTACAAAAGGAACAAAATGTTGAAGGCGTCATTATAAAGGCATCCGGCAATAAAATTTCGGAGACCGCGATTTTGGGCGACCAGAAGAAAGCGATTATCCAGAAACAGTCTATGGGTGCAGAGGAAATTTCGCGAAAGGGAATTTCTAATGTAGAACAGGGTCTGGTAAAAGTAACCGGAATTACAACAGTTGAAGGCCGCGGCCTGTTTGTAAGAGGTCTGGAAGAACGATACAATACTTTACTGATTAACGGTCTGGGATCACCATCAAACAACCCGTTTCAGAAAATTATTGCACTGAAACAATTTCCTACTGATGTGGTAGGAAAACTGAATATCTACAAAACATTCAACTCCAACTTATATGCAGATTTTGCGGGTGCGACTTTCGATATCGAAACGCTCACGATCGACAAATCTTTTACGAAAATCGAATTTGGTTTCGGATACAATACACAAACCACTTTCAAAAACTTTAAAGTTAATCCTAATGCCTATACTATGAACGGTTATCTGGGATTAAATTCCAGAGACCGACAGCTGCCGGGCGAAGTTAATGGCTACGTACCCACCAATTACAATTTTACCCAACAGGAATCTGTAAATTCATTTAAAGATGGCTGGAACGCTGATAACATTAAAGCCTTACCGAATACAAGCATCGGATTTACCACTGCGCAGAAATTTAAATCTGGTGAAAATGGTGAAATGGGACTTCTGTTATCCCTGAACCAGGGCAGCAATTATAAATACACCGAAGGCGAAAAAAACCAGTTCATCTCTCTGCAGACCGAAGGTAAAATGAATAACGACCTGAACCGGAAAGAATATTCGTATGAGCTGGAATCTTCAGCACTTGTAGGCCTCAGCTACAAAAACCGGGGTTTAAATGTTGCATTGAATACTATATTTTTACAGAATTCTGCCAACGTAATTACCGATTTCCTGGGTTATAAAGACCAAAAGGAACAGGATGCAGGAAGACGTTTTTTCCGTGT
>NZ_DAMBHK010000015.1:33174-36968 GCF_032060305.1 Kaistella sp.
TATCGATAATGTAGACCTAAGAACTGTAGTAGTTGACATTGATAATCCACAGCAGACTTACAATAATTATATCATGAACGGTGCGTTCCATTTCAAGGAAGAAACCAATGAAAATGATTACCGCTCTAATCTTTATCAATTTGTAAACGCCGGGTATCTGAACCTAAATTATAAACCAAACGATACCTGGGATGTTTTGATCGGCGGGCGTGTTGAAAATAACATCAACATTACCCGATATAAAGAACAGGGAGATTCAGAATTTAATAATCTGAGCAGAAACCAGTACTTTATTTTACCGTCGTTCTCGGTTAAAAAGTCGCTCAATAGTAAATCCAACATTCGTTTTGCAGCCAGTAAAACCATTACAAGACCAATTCTTATTGAGTATATGCCGATTACCTACATTAATCCGGATAACGAAAACATCATTGGTAACAAAGATCTTAAAAACAGCGAAAACTATAATCTTGATTTGAAGTATGAGATCTTCCCAACCAATAAGGAACTTTTTTCGGTGAATCTTTTTGCTAAAAAAATCGACAATGCCATCGAACGAGGTTACACCGCATCCGGAAATTCCAACGGTGTGGCGATTACATTTTTCAATGCTGAAAACGCAGTTTTAGCAGGCGCAGAAGTGGAAGGTATCATGAATCTGTCCAGAATTTCAGAATCTCTGAACAAATGGAGTTTAGGCGCAAATGCCACCTTCATGTACTCCAAAGTTGACCGAAGCGCAGAACAGCTCGAGCAGGAAAAGCCCGTCAACTTTTCGGAATCTTTAAAGGATAGAAAACTTCAGGGTGCCGCACCTTGGGCCGTGAATGCGGATTTGAAATATGAATATAAAAACGGGCAAAACCTGCCACAAACAATGTCGCTGGTTTACAATGTCTCCGGGTCAAAAATATTTACAGTAGGAACTTCGGGCTTGGATCACATTTACGAAAGACCATTTCACCAACTGGATTTTGTGTACAACACCCAGATTACCAAAAACTGGAATCTGAAATTTGGAGTACTGAATTTACTCAACAGCACCTACAAACTCGAACTCGGAGAAGACGGATACATTCCTTTGGATGTAAGAACCGTTACTCATACCGATTTTAAACGCGGAACAACTTTCAACTTCACCGCAGGATATACCTTCTAAAATAATCATTAATATAAAACTTAAAAGTAATATGAAAAAGAACATTTTAAATCTACTGTCGCTTGCAGCCGTATTTGCAGTAACATCTTGTACAGTAGAAATCAGAGAGGATGCAGACATTAGCGGTGGTGGAACCGGAACCGGAACAACTACCGGAGCGGTGCTCAGCGGAACAGGAACTTTAACAGGAACACTGAAACAGAATACCGTGGTAAAAAAAGGAACCTATACGCTGGAAGGAATTGTAAAAGTTCCGGAAGGAGTTTCCCTAACCATTGAACCAGGAGCAACTTTTACCGCAAAAACTTCTGTAGGAAGCAGTCTTGTTGTTCTACAGGGAGGCAAAATCTATGCTGAAGGAACCGCTTCAGAACCCATCGTATTTACATCCGACAACAAGAAACCGGGCGACTGGGGCGGCGTAACCATCTATGGAAATGCCCCGATCAAAGCTATTAACGGCGCATCAAAAGCACTTTCTGAGGACGGAAACAATGTATATTATGGTGGCGACAATCCCAACGATAACTCCGGAAGTTTAAAATATGTGAGAGTAGAATACGGCGGCAAAAAAATCGGCGACGGAACTTCTGAAACCAATTCCATGACTTTCTATTCCGTTGGAGCGGGAACAGTTCTTGAAAATCTGGTTGCCTACATGGGAACCGATGACGGTTACGAATTCTTCGGCGGAACCGTGAGCGGAAAAAATCTTGTGGCGTATGGCAATTACGATGATTCTTTCGACTGGCAGGATGCATGGAGCGGACAGAACAACAGCAACTGGTTCGCTTACCAGACAAGCATCGGGAATTTCGGGATGGAAATTGAAGCGTCTGGAAACGCAGACAATACCGCGCCAAAAGTAAACGGACTCACGTTAATTAGAGCTGCAGGAACAAAACCTGAAACTGCAGGATCCATTGAAGTGTCGGCAATTCAGTTCAAGAAACACGGCAACGGAATCTTCAGCAATGTATTTATCGACGGCTACAAAGATACAGACGGTAAGAAAGCATATGCGGTTCTGATTCAGGATGCCGCTACAGAAACTGAGCAGGTTAACAAAAACAAAATAAGTGTTTCACCAATTAATCACACCGGTTCGGATAATCTGAACATTTGGGGTTATGCCTACACGCCAAACGGAGCAAAAACTTTCACCAGCGATGCGACGGTGAAAAAAGTTAATCTCACTTCCGGAACCTGGGCAACAGTCAATGGAGTTGATCTTTTATCAGCTTTAAAATAATTATTTCTTCAGTCAGTAATTCATATCAAATTATAAAACCACCGAATTTCGGTGGTTTTATTTTTTTAGCTGCTTTGAAGTTACTCTTCAGCATCTTCTTCGTCTTCGTACTGTTCCAGATAATAGGTAAATGTAAAATCGTCGAGTTCGTCGTCGGCATCCTCCAGCGTTACAAGCAAATCTTCGAAAATTTCGAGCTGGTCAACACTCATATTTACAAATTCGATATGAAGCGGAAGCTCTACAAAGCCAGTCAGCGAATCGTAAAGCGCGTCTAAATTATCTCCGAAAAACTCCGGAAGCGTCAGTTTTTCTTTCAGTTGCGCATAAAAATCATCGTAATCGCCGATGTCTGTAAAATCGATAAATACTGTGTTCATAGTTGTTGGTTTGTCAGTTGTTAGTTATTGGTTATTGATTTATACAAAACTTTTTACCTGGCTCTTCACTACTATTGTTTTTGGAAACTTTTGTAATGATCGTGCGTCAACCAGACATCACCGTTTTTGGTGAAGACAATTCGGTCGGCATTTCTGCGTCCGCAGTTGTAATTTACATCCGCCTCAAAATATTGCGCTGCTGTGGGCAAAGTCTTTTCACGGTTGCTGAATTTATCGCCACCAATCGCACGACCAGGCAAAACATCGCATAAATTTCCCTCTGATGCCACCCAGCCCTGGCTTCGGGCTTCACCTTTTGTAAGATAATAATCCGGAAGTTTTCGGTTGGCTTTCACATAATCAATAACCAGTTTCTCTTCGGTGAGTTCATCAATATTTCCAGAACTTTCTGAAGAATTTCTTTCCTGATTATCATTAAAACTTTCGTTTCTGGTTTGCTGTTTCACAACAACGTTTTCATGGTTTTCAGGCTGTGGTTTTTTTTCGATTTTATAATTCTCGAAAAGATACATTACCAAAAACGCGCTCAGCATTCCGATGATAAAAAATAAGACAAGCTTAAAGTTCTGTCTGTTCATATTTTAATTTTAGATTAAGTTCAATATTCTTCTTTAAACTTGAATAGTTTTATCTTGGCTTTTTTTAATTTTACCTGGCTTTTTTATCTCCATTCTTCTGGAATATCGCATACCGGGATTGGCTGCATTTTGTGCTGTGCAGCTTTATTCATTCTGCTGAAAATTTTATACACTTCCAAATCTCTTCCCGAGTAATCTGCTTCGGTTTTGGTTCCCCATTCTTTCTGAATTTTTTCCAGTTCAGGATAAGTTGCACCAATCTGCTGCTCATCAGTTCTTTCCACATCCCAAAGTCCGTCGGTTGGAATTGCGTTCTGAATGGATTCTACCAGGTTCAGCGATTTCGCCAGTGCGTAAACCTCGGTTTTATAAAGATCGGCAATCGGCGAAACATCTACTCCACC
>NZ_DAMBHK010000016.1:0-36720 GCF_032060305.1 Kaistella sp.
TAACTAAAACACTTGCGAAGTCGTAACCGTCAAAATATGTAGTTGCATAATAGTTGGGAACGCCAGGGATGATTTCGTGGGGTTTTACTACGTAAGGGATGGTTTTAATCACCGGAGCCTCACAAGCGGCCAAAGTAACAGCAGCAGTAGAGAATCCTAAAAGTTTCAGGAAATCTCTTCTGGATGATCCCGATTCCTTTGATTTTTCACCTCCCAACAATTCACCCACAGGAATTTCGTCCTGAAATTCTTTAAGAGCCAGCCTGGAGTTTAGGCTTGGATCTTTCAGTTCGTGAATACTTCTGAATTTTATTTTATTTGAAGCCATTGATACTTCTAATTTTTAGTTATTAATAATGACATTTACCACACTCAAGACCTCCAATCGCATCTACCGTAATCTTTGTACCTGAACCGTATTGTTTTTTCAGTTTGTCGTGTAGATTCTTGAAGTATTCTTTATTATAACCGTTGTTCATATCAACTTCTGTTGTTCTGTGACACTCGATACACCAACCCATGGTGAAATCGTTTGCCATCTGCACCACGTTCATGGTATCAACCTGCCCGTGACAAGCTTTACAAACAACATCAATTTTCGCTTCAGGATTCTTTTTGTTGTGGGAGCTGATGATTGCCTGCTCGCCCGCAACTACGTGCTGAGAGTGATCGAAGTACACAAAATCCGGCATGTTGTGGATTCTCACCCATTCTACAGGTTGTGTTTTACCTGTATACTGCTGTGATGCTGGATCCCAGCCTGTTGCCGCATAAATTTTCTGAATTTCACCGTCGTAGAATGCCTTGTCTTTTCCTGGCTCCATGTATTTACCGTTATATTCAGAAATTGTACGGTGACAGTTCATACAAACGTTCATGGAAGGAATTTCAGAAACTTTACCATACTTGGCTGAAGAGTGACAAAGCTGACAGTCGATCTTATTTTCACCTGCGTGAATTTTATGAGAGAAGTAAATTGGCTGTTCCGGTTTATAACCCTTATAAACACCTATCCACATTAGCCAGTTCCAGATTCCGTACGCTGCTAAAACACCCAGAACTACAAGAACTCCTTTTCCTACGTAGTGGTATTTTCTGTAAAGATCGCCAAGAGAAACCGCTCTGTTTGCGTTGAGTTCTGAAAGCTCTTCACTTTGCTGAAGTTTTACCAGCTGCTGAAGTTTTAGAAGCAACCAAAGCAACAATGCACCGATAGCTACTAATGAAATAAGAATGATTTTGGAGTTTACTGATTCCTTTTTCGCAGCCTCTAAAGCAGCCATAGAATTGGCATCTGCTCCAGCTCCGGTTGCCGCAGCATCTGCCGCTGCCGGCTCTGCCGCAGGAGGATTGGTAGTATACTCTAAAATGTCATTGATGTCCTGATCTGTAAGATTAGGAAAAGGAAGCATCTCCGTTTTGTTAAACTTCTCGTAAACTTCGATAGCGTACTTATCTCCCGATTCGCGCAGGGATTTATTGTCCTTAATCCACTTATGCAGCCAATCTGTGTCGAGATTCTGCTCTTTTTTAAGTCTGTCTACTACGCCACCTAAGGCAGGACCAACAAGTTGCTTGTCTAATGCGTGACACGCGGTACAGTTAGCTTTGAAAAGCTTTTCACCGTTTTTCGCATCTCCTTGAGCGTAAATAGAAGCACTGGTCGACAGCAATAGACCTATTGCGATAAGACCCCTCTTGTAATGCTTTCTCCAACTAATCATTTATAAAATCTTGGGTTAGTAAAATATTTGAGTTTACTTTTCAATTGGGCAAAAATAAGACTTTTAACAGAAATTTAACGGCAGAATAAAAGCCCTTTTGGCACATTTAGTTAATTTGTATTAATTCTAAATAGCAAATGTTGGTATAATTTTTATTTGTTATAAATTTGCCTAAAATAAATCTTAATGAACCGTATTCTTAAAATAATTCCTGTAATTTTTCTGTTAGCAATTAATAATCTTGATGCACAGCAAGTTGTGAAAAACGATACCATTTCGGGAACTCCGCTTTCTATATCAATGGATAAAAAAGTTGAGGACTTATTGGAAAACCTGGAAGAAAAGTGCCTTACCCGGAATTCATCAAATAATGACGCACCTAAAACAACTGCCCCAAAAATAGTAGTGCCGGAAAAAGAACTTACACAGGCTGAAATTTGTCGCAGAAACCCAAGAATCATGGGATATAAAATTCAGTTGGCCGTTGTAAAAAGCAATGAAGAAGCCAGAGAAGTTGGCCTTTTTTTCAGAAGAAGATTCCCGAATATGAAGGTTGAAATCGATGCTTCCCTTAGACCCAACTACAAAGTAATGGCGGGGAGCTATCTTACAAAACAGAGTGCGGCAGCGGATTTGGCCAAAATACGCGCACATTTTAAATCCGCAATTGCAATTCAGTACAGGGTGTTCTGCGTTGAAGCAAAATAATTTTCAATAAAACAAAAAAGCTCCGTAAAATTCCGGAGCTTTTTTTGTTCTTAATTTTTCACAAGAAGGCGGAAGCCTTCACCATGTACGTTGATGATTTCCAGACCTTCGTCATCACGTAAGAGTTTTCTAAGTTTAGCGATATAAACATCCATACTTCGTGCGGTGAAATAATTTTCTTTCTTCCAGATTTTCCGCAAGGCCAAATCTCTCGGCATGAAATCGTTACGGTGCATACAAAGAAGCTTCAGTAACTCGTTTTCTTTCGGAGAAAGCTTGTATTCGTTATCACCTACTCTTAACTGGCGCAGCATCGAATCAAAGAAAATATTACTGATTTTGAATTGCTCCTGCTCATCATCTTCCAATACAGCGCTTCTCTGCAGAATTGCTTTGATTTTATAAAGCAAAAGCTCCGTATCAAAAGGTTTTGTAATATAGTCGTCTGCGCCAAGCTGGTAACCTTTCAGAATATCTTCGCGCATGTTTCTCGCCGTAAGAAAGATGATCGGCGTGTTTTTATCAATTCTTTTTACGTCTTCCGCCAGACTGAAACCATCTTTTTTAGGCATCATGACATCAAAAATACAAATATCGAATTCATTTTCTGTGAATTCCTTTAATCCCTGTTCGCCGTCGGTTGCCAGGGTAACTTCAAAATTATTTATGGTTAAATAATCCTTTAAAACAGCACCAAAACTTTGGTCGTCTTCTACTAATAAGATTCTGTTGCTCATAATTTATTTATTTTTATTTCTTTGATGAGGGTAAATATTGTAGCCCCACATTATATTAATATTTTATCAGTGTACCATCGGTAGCTTTATGGTAAACGTACTTCCCTTCCCCTTTTGCGACTCTACAAGAACCTGACCTTTGTGGAGTTCCACGATTTTTTTCACATAAGAAAGTCCGAGACCCTGGCCTTTTACATTGTGAATATTCCCAGTTTCTTCGCGGAAAAATTTCTCGAAAATCCGCGTTTTATTGTCCATATCCATTCCCATTCCCTTGTCAGAAATTTCTACAACATAAAAATTCCCTTCATTTCTTGTCTTTACCTTAATCTGAGGTGCGTCGGGAGAATATTTATTGGCATTGTCGAGCAGATTAACCAGCGCATTCGATATATGAAATTCATCGATTTTAAAAGTGTACTTGCTGGTATTGAATTCCTGGGTTAACGTACCGTTTCTCTGCGCAACAATAAGCCCGAAAGATTCAGAAATTTCTTTAATCAAAGCCCTTACATCGGTTTCTTTCAGAAAAAGCTGTACTTCATTCCGCTCTAATTTCGACATATTCAGCACATTTTCGACCTGCTTTTTCATCCGGAGATTTTCCTGTTTAATCAATCCCGAATAATATTTTACTTTTTCAGGATTTGTCGCAATCTTGTCGTTGGCCAAAGAATCGGTCGCAACAGAAATTGTTGCCAAAGGTGTTTTAAACTCATGGGACATATTATTGATAAAATCCGTCTTTACATCCGCAATTTTTTTCTGGCGCATCATATAATTAATCGAAATGATGTAAATCCCCAAAATGGTAAGAAGCGACATGAACGTACCCAGAAGCATCGGTAAATTATTCTTTGCCAGTGAGTAATCTTTCCGGGGGAAAACAAGTGCAAGCGTATATAAAGTACGTTCCTTACTATCGGTAAAAAGCGGATAAGTGTAGTTGCTTTTATCTTTCTGGTCGATGTAAATATCATTTACCACTTTCGTGAGCCTGTTTGTTTTATCCATTACCGCAAAGCCAAATTTTGTATTTAAACCATTAAGCTTCAACTCTTTAGATAAAACCGAATCTAGAGCTGCTATATCCACTCTTTTTTCAATTGGAAGGTTCGAGGCGCTTAACTTTACAAACTGCCGCAATGCATAAGTATTATTGCTGATATCTTTGGATAATTGCGCAGTTAAAGGCTCGGCGGTATTATTTTTTTTAATTTTAAGAATACCTTCGTCGGTATAGAGTTTTGTAAGCTGCAAACTGTCACCTTTTGAAGAAATCGGAAAGTTTTGACTTTCGACAATACTTTTCTGGAAAGTTATTGTAGTTCTGTTCGCCGAATCCGAATTCTGCTGAATATAAGTCTGGGTAGGAAGATTGCTGCTGTCAACTACTGTTTTTCCAAAGTTTTTATTGTCTATATTGAGATATTTCTCCACTTCCATCTCCTGAGCTTTCAGTGCGGAGGATTCTAAAGCAGAATACACTTTGTTCGAAAAATCTTGGTTCAGTGCAGAATACAACTCTTTTATCCAATACAATTGCAACGTGACGAAGACAATCATTGAAATCGTCATCAATACAGAGATAAATGGAATAAACTTATTGTTCATTATGAAATTTTAATTTGAATTGTTAAAATTAATCATTTTAAGAATATAATAACAAGAAAACTATATAAATATTGTTTTTAATTTCTTAAAAAAACTCCTTTTAACAAAATATAAGTATTGCCAAAAGGTTTGTAAGCCCTGTGATATACTTTTAAAAATATTCTTTTACATTTGTTTTAAAATTACTCTAATGGAATCCAACACTGTTTTCAATAAAGATTTTGATGCTGCCAGCGTTTTTGTAATGAAAGTTTATGATGCCGATGTTTCCGTAATATGGAATCATTTTACAAAGCCGGAACTCCTTGACCAGTGGTGGGCGCCAAAACCGTGGAAATGCGAAACCCAAAATCTGGATTTTAAAGAAGGCGGAAGATGGAATTATGCCATGGTTGGCCCGGAAAACGAAAGACAGTATGCCGGCGCCGAATATCACGAAATCACTTTTCACAGAAGTTTCGACTGGACTGATTTCTTTACTGATGCTCAAGGCAATATCGACCCACTTTTTCCAACTGTAAAATGGCTTTTAGGCTTTACCGGCGTTGACGAAGGAACAAAACTTACTGTGAACATCCATTTTAATTCTGAAGCAGACATGAAAAAAATCCTGGATCTGGGATTTGAAGAAGGTTTTAAAACCTGTCTTTCCCAACTGGAAGAACTTATAAAATAAAAAAGACCGATTAAAATCGGCCCTATCTATTTAAAAAGTTCTTCGTCCATAAAATACTGAATGATCGCTTTTTTCATTAAAATCTGCTGCTCATTAGGTTTTAGTTCCGGCAACTGTTCGAGTTCTTCAAAGTGAGGATACCCGTCGTCGTCGTAGTGAGAGAACTTATAGTATCCGAACGGCTCCAGAAGTCTGCAAACTGCAATATGCAGGATATTAAGTTTATCGTCTTTTGTATATTTCTGCTGTCCGCTGCCCAGTTCCTGAACACCGATTAAAAACAGAATCGTATCAATCTGCGGATGCTTGTCTGTATCGAAATTTTCAACGAAAAAAGCCTCTACTTCTTCCCAAAGTTGGCTGTCGGTTTTATTTTCCATCAATTTTATTTTCCAGTTTTAAAATAAAGGCATATTCCAGCGCGTCTTCCTTTAATGACTCGAATCTTCCGGAAGCGCCGCCGTGTCCCGCGCTCATATCGGTTTTGAAAAGAAGCAAATTATCATCGGTTTTCAGTTCACGGAGTTTGGCAGTCCATTTTGCCGGTTCCCAATACTGTACTTGCGAATCGTGCAAACCAGTGGTAATCAATATATTCGAATAATTTTTAGCTTCCACATTATCATAAGGCGAATAAGATTTCATGTAATCATAATACTTTTTCTTTTTCGGATTTCCCCATTCATCAAATTCCCCGGTGGTTAAAGGAATTGTTTCGTCCAACATCGTGGTAACCACGTCTACAAAAGGCACCTGTGCAATAATCCCGTTGAAAAGCTCGGGCTCTTCATTCATCACCGCTCCCACAAGCAGTCCGCCGGCGCTTCCTCCCATCGCATAAAGATGCTTTTCTGAAGTGTAATTTTCAGAAATTAAATATTTTGCAGCATCTATAAAATCGTAGAACGTATTCTTTTTACGTAGCATTTTTCCATCCTCGTACCATTCGCGTCCCAAATATTCACCGCCGCGGATGTGGGCAATCGCATACACAAAACCACGGTCCAGAATCGAAAGGCGTACATTAGAAAAACTTGCATCTACCGTATGTCCGTAACTTCCATAACCATAGAGCAGCAGCGGCGTTTCAGCTGATCTATGGGTATTTTTATGATAAACGATCGAAACCGGAATGTGGTTTTTCCCGTCACGGGAAGGTGCCCAAATTCTTTCCGAAATATAATTTTCAGGGAAAAATTTTCCACCCAAAACTTCATGTTGTTTCAAAACCTGCGAAGTTTTCTCCTTCATATCGTATTCAATCGTGGAATTTGGCTTGGTTAAAGATGTATATCCAAATCGGAGCTTCGTAGTATCAAATTCAAGATTCAAACCAATATAAGCGGTATAAGTAGGATCCGAAAACTCCAGATAATGGGAGTTTCCTGTATGGTTTTCAATAATTTTAATTTGAAGAAGACCTTCTGTCCTTTCTTCCAGGACGAAGTAATCTTTAAAAATTTCAAAACCTTCGAGCAGCGTTTCTTTCCGGTGTGGGATTACGTCTTCCCAATTTTCAATTCCGGGATTTGCAACTTTTGTTTTTACGATTTTAAAATTGGTAGCGTCATCCGCATTGGTGATGATATAAAATTCATCCTCGTAATGTTCCACAGAATATTCAAGATCTTCTGTTCTTGGCTGAATGACCTTCCATTCCGAAAAAACATCGCCCGCAGGAATAAAATGCATCTCATCGGTAACCGAACTCGAACTCGAGATAAAAATATATTCCAAAGACTTTGTTTTGAAGATGTTAACGTCGAACGCTTCATCTTTTTCATGAAAAATCAGAACATCATGTTCATAAGGTGTTCCCAGTTGGTGTCTGAAGACCTGGAATGCGCGCAGATTCTCGTCTTTTCTGGTATAGAACACGTGCTTATTGTCGTTTGCCCAAACCGCTTTGCCTGTGGTATTGGGAATTTGTTCACCAAAGAGTTCGCCGTTTTCCAGATTTTTGAAACTTAGGGTATAAATTCTTCTTCCAACATTATCCGTGGAGAAACTCATGAGTTTGTTATCCGGCGAAACTGCAACGCTGCCTACTTCCAGAAAACTTTCGTCTTCCGCCAGAATATTTACATCGAGTAAAATTTCCTCTTCATGATCCAGCGTCTGGAATTTCCTGCTGAAAATGGGATATTCTTTTCCTTTTTCGAATCTTACGATATACCAGTATTTATTAAAAAAATAAGGTAAACTTTGGTCATCTTCCTTGTAACGTGCTTTCATCTCATCGAAAAGCAGCTGCTGAAAGTCTTCGGTATCCTTCATCATAAAATCGCAGTACGCGTTTTCCGCATTCAGATAATCGGTGACTTCCGGATTTTCTCTTTCGTTCATCCAGAAATAATCATCAGCCCTTTTATCGCCGTGAATTTCGAGAATTTTATGGATTTTTTTTGCTTTGGGAGCGTTCATTTTTGTAATGAGATTGTGAATAATTTGCCTGCAAAAAGCCCGCAAAGTTAAGATTAATTAAAAACAAAACCATCTTTAACGAAGAAAGACGGTTTTAAAATAAGATATAGAATCCAGGTTCTATTTGTTCATCTGCCGGATGTATTTCTCTATCGCCATCGTCATGGATGGTGTTTCTTTACTCGGCGCCATCACATCAACTCTTAACCCAGCTTCTTTGGCTGCCTGCTCTGTGGTAGTACCAAAAACAGCTATTTTAGTATCTTTCTGTTCGAAGTTTTCAAAGTTCTTTCCTAAAGACCTTATTCCCTGTGGGCTGAAGAATACCAGCATGTCGTATTCCTTCACACTAATATCGGTAAGGTCACTGCAAACGGTGCGGTACATGGTCGCTCTCGTCCATTCGATTGGCGCAGAATCCAGCACTTTCACAACATCCGGGCTTAGCACATCTGCTGCAGGAAGTAAGTATTTTTCTGAAGGAAATTTCTTGAAAAGCGGCAATAAATCAGCAAATGTTTTTTCACCGAAAGAAATTTTTCTTTTTCTGTAAACGATGTGTTTCTGAAGGTAATTTGCAATGGCTTCAGACTGGCAAATGTACCGCATCGAATCGGGTACCGTAAACCGCATTTCTTCTGCAAGACGGAAGTAATGATCAACTGCATTTTTACTTGTAAAAATAATTCCTGTGTATTGCGCGAGATCGATTTTTTGGGCTCTAAGCTCCTTAGCATCAACACCTTCAACATGAATAAATGGCCGGAAATCTATTTTGATTTTTTCTTTTTTGGCCATCTCCAGATAAGGTGAAGATTCATTGGGCGCGGGTTGTGATACGAGGATCGATTTTATTTTCATCATCAAAATATTAAAAAAACAAGAGTTTCCAGAGTACCAAAACAGGTACTATTTGGAGGGTGCAAATATACAAAAATTTATAATACCATTTTTCGGGCAATATACTGCTGGGGTGGAAAACATAGAAGAACTGTTTGAACAAAAAGGCAAATGCAAATACAGCCAGATATACATCAAACATCAGAAATTTATCGAAAAGATAAAAATACTGAATCAGGCAGAGGATCATGATCACTATCGAAAAACAGAAATAAAACTTAGAAGCAATGAAATGGAAAACTTCCCACTTTTTCGCCGTGCCTGTACCTGCAAAATAAAGGTAAGTGAGAATGTTTTTCAAAAAATAAAATATTGAAATACCCACGAATGTAAATCCAAATTTATTCAGTTCGTAGCCAAAAAACTGAAAATCTGTAACTTTTTGTGGCACTACCGGTATATTCTGTGACACGAAAACAGACAGCACCAGGGTAAAAACAAAACTGATGATGATCCAGCTCAGAAAATTATTTGTAGAGTCGGCAAATTTCTGCAGCAGAAACTCGGTCACCGAAGAATCCCTCCGCAACGATAAAAGCATGAAAATATAGAGGAAAATGCAGCTTACTAGGATAATTACTACCCAATCATTATGCTGTACAATTCTTACCAATTTGTATTTTTTTGCAAAAATAAGCAAATAAAGCAAAGTTTAACCGCAATTTTCAGGCAATTGAAAACCCAGTATTATCTCGTAAAGAATAGCAAAAAATTTAAGCCGGAAAAGTTTATCTTTGCAAATTAATTTGTAGGATGAAGAAACTCGTCATTATCCCCACTTACAACGAAAAGGAAAACATCGAAAATATTATTTCAGCGGTCTTCGCTTTGGAAGAGGATTTTCATGTTCTTATCGTTGATGATTCTTCACCCGATGGTACAGCAGAAATTGTAAAAAATCTGCAGAAAATTTATCCTCACGAGCTTCATCTAAGCATCCGAAAGGTGAAAGACGGGTTGGGACAAGCCTACATTCATGGTTTTAAATGGGCGCTTCAGAATAATTTCGATTATATTTTCGAAATGGATGCCGATTTTTCACACAATCCAAAAGATCTTGACCGTCTTTACGAAGCCTGCCTAAAAAATGACATGAGCATTGGCTCCCGGTATTCAAAAGGGGTAAATGTAGTTAACTGGCCAATGGGCCGCGTTTTACTCTCTTATTTCGCCTCCAAATACGTAAGATTTATTTTAGGAATTCCGGTTCACGACACTACCGCAGGTTTTGTCTGCTTCTCCAGAAAAGTTCTTGAAGAAATCGGTTTGGATGATATTAAACTTAAAGGTTACGGATTTCAGATCGAAATGAAATTCCGTGCATTCAAAAAAGGATTTAAAATTGTGGAAGTTCCCATCATATTCACCAACAGAGAGCTGGGCGAAAGCAAAATGAACGGCGGAATTATTCATGAAGCGGTTTTTGGAGTTTTAAACCTGAAATGGAAATCTATCATAGGAAAATTATGAAAAATTTCTTATTAATATTATTTTCGATTTTGGTCATGAGTTGCTCACAGCTGATTGATCCTCCGAAAAATCTTATTTCAAAAGACGAGATGTCCGAAATTATTGCTGAGTTTGCGGTGAATGACCAGTTCAACAACTTGCTTCCGCAGTCTGATTTGGAAAACGCCACCCGTTTTGTATTGAAAAACAAAAAGGTAAAAGCCAGTGATTTTACCGAAAGCTATAAATATTATATCGCATCGGGAGATTTAGAAGAAATCCTGAATGATGCACAAAAAATAATCGTTGCCAAAGATCCTGCAGCAAAAGATTATATCGATAAAAATGTAAAAGAAAACCAGAACGTACCTGCGTTTGCAAGATAAAATTATGTCCTTATTCTTCGAAATCAACAACACCACTACTGGCAAAGCACGCGCCGGAACCATTTCTACAGACCACGGCACCATACAGACGCCGATTTTCATGCCGGTAGGCACCGTGGCTTCAGTTAAAACGGTGCACCAGCGCGAACTGCGCGATGACATTAAAGCCCAGATTATTTTGGGAAATACTTACCATCTTAATTTACGTCCAAAAATGGATATTATGCAGGCCGCCGGCGGACTGCACAAATTCATGAACTGGGAATTGCCGATTCTTACCGATTCCGGAGGTTATCAGGTTTTTTCTTTGTCGAAATCGAGAAAATTAACCGAAGAAGGCGTAAAATTCAAATCGCATATCGACGGAAGTCCACACTTTATTTCTCCGGAAAAATCAATGGAAATCCAGAGACAGATCGGGGCGGATATTTTCATGGCGTTTGATGAATGCACCCCTTATCCGTGCGAATACAATCTTGCAAAAGATTCCATGGAAATGACTCACCGCTGGCTAAAAAGATGCATCAAATGGACGGAAGATAATCCGGAAATTTACGGTCACAAACAAAGACTCTTCCCAATCGTTCAAGGTTCTACCTATTCTGATTTAAGAAAAGCTTCGGCAGAGTTTATTTCGGAACAGAATGCTGAAGGAAACGCGATCGGCGGACTTTCAGTTGGCGAACCCGAAGAAGAAATGTACCGCATCACCGATGAAGTAACCGATATTTTACCTAAAAATAAACCCCGTTATCTGATGGGTGTTGGTACACCGTGGAACATTTTGGAGTCAATTGGACTGGGAGTTGATATGATGGATTGTGTGATGCCAACCAGAAACGCCAGAAACGCCATGCTTTTTACCTGGCAAGGCGTAATGAACATGAAAAACGAAAAGTGGAAAGACGATTTTTCGCCGCTGGATGAATTCGGGACCAGTTACGTAGATTCAGAATATTCTAAAGCGTATGTGAGACATTTATTTGTCGCGAAGGAATATCTTGCAAAACAGATTGCATCGGTACACAATTTGGCTTTTTACCTCGATTTGGTAAGAGTTGCGCGGCAACACATTATCGCAGGCGATTTCTACGAATGGAAAGATTCGGTAATTCCTGTGCTGAAACAGAGACTCTAATATAATTTGGCTTTTATGAAAATCATCGATCTGTATATCATCAAAAAATACCTCGGAACTTTTGGTTTCATGCTGGGACTTTTGACGATTATTGTACTGATCATCGATGTGCAGGCAAAAGCACCCAGAATTGAATCGAACGGTTTTACGGTTGGCGAATTTTTAATTGATTTTTATCCTTACTGGATCATCAACCTCATTATCACATTCATGTCGATTTTGGTATTTATTTCAGTGATTTTTTTTACTTCCAGAATTGCCAACAATACAGAAATTGTAGCAATCATAAGTTCTGGCGCGAGTTTTCACCGGTTTGCCAGACCTTATTTAATGACTTCAGGCTTTATTGCGGTGCTCGCGCTGCTGATTAATCATTTTGTTTTGCCACTCGCAAATATCAAGAAAAACGAACTCGAGCCTTATACTTACAATGCAAAAAGCCGAGAAGAATTTACCGGAAATGCTGAGATTGCCACCCAACTTTCAAAGACCGAATATATTTTTATTAAAAGCTATAACAAAAAAGAAAAACGCGGTTCTGGATTTATTTATCAAAAATTAGATAAAAACAGAAAACTTATTTACCAGTTAATCGCAAACGAATTTTATTGGGAAAAAGAAAAAAAACACTTTGTTCTAAACGCTTATCTCGAAAAAACGATCAATAAAGATGAAACCGAGAAATTAGGCAACGGAGACAGCATGACCAAAAGTTTCGGGCATCCGCCGGAAGAGCTTTTCCCGGACGTGCTTTTAGGGCAAAATAAAACAACACCTGAACTCATAAAATTCATCGACCGCGAAAAAGAAAAAGGCAACGCCAACCTGAACAGCTATCTGAATGAGCTTTATCAAAGAACTTCAATGCCCGTTTCAGTCATCATTCTCACGTTTTTAGGGCTTTCATTATCGTCACAGAAAAAACGTGGCGGTCTTGGCGTAAATCTCGCAATCGGGATTGCCCTGGCCTTTGTATTTGTATTTTCTTTCGAAGTCTTAAAGGTGGTTTCAGAAAACAAAACCCTCCCACCGCTTCTTGCGATGTGGCTCCCCAACATTATTTTCGCGCCTGTGGCACTTTATCTTTATTTCAAAAGAGCCAATCAGTAAAGAAGTTCTATTTCTTTATTGTAGAATTTTTGAAGTCCCTGATTTTCAATTTCCACCCAAAGAAAACCCTCTTCGTCAACATTTCTGATGATGCCATTTTGTCTTATGCCTTTGATTTCAAAAACAGAAACCATTTCCTTCCTGAATAATCTTTGATTAATGTTTTCAAAAAGATCTTCCACGAAAATTTCATTCTGCAACTGTTCCCTAAGATACACAAAAAGTGAATCTGCGACTTTTGTAGCATTCAGCTTTATACCGGTTTGCGTTAGAATAGATCCTGCTTTTGGCAAATGATCAAAATTCTTCTGCAAAATATTCAGTCCGATACCGATGATAAAATAATTTATACCGCCGAGTGTTTTTTTCTCTGTTAAAATTCCCGCAATCTTCTTATTTTTTATAATAATGTCATTTGGCCACTTTATTTCCACACGATTTTTTGTCATAATGGCAAGAAAATCGGCCAACAGCAAGGCGGTACGGAAATTGAATAAATGATCCTGTGTTTCCAAAGGCTGTGCAGGAAGCGCAAGCGTAAACGCCAGATTCAGATTTTCAGCGCATTCCCAGGAATTTCCGTATTGACCTTTTCCCTTGGTTTGATTAAAAGTGTAAACGGCCTGAATATCTGCTTTCGTATGATTCAGAAATCTGAGGATTTCTTCGTTGGTCGATTCACATTCTTTTAAGAAAATTAGGGCCGGCATTTATGAAAACTTTAAGAGTTAGAACGGGCAAATTTGACCCAAATTAAATAAAAAAACAATAAATTTGCAGATTATACAAAATTTTAATGAATAAAATTACAGAAAAACAGTTGCTTACAGACAAAATCGTAGAAGCAATACAAGATACAAAAGGTGAAGATATTATGATTTTCGACCTCTCAACGATCGAAAACTCAGTGGCTCAAACATTTATTATCTGCACCGGAAATTCAAATACGCAGGTATCTGCCATCTCAGGAAACATTCAGAAAAAAGTAAGAAACGACTTGCAGGACAGGCCATGGCATGTGGAAGGAACCGAAAACTCCCTGTGGGTTTTACTCGATTATGTATCGGTCGTAGTGCACGTTTTCCAGAGAGAAACCAGAGCATACTATGATATCGAAGAGCTTTGGGGTGATGCTAAAATTACCAAAATAGAAAATCAATTATAATTTGACGGAATATATTTTTCGTCAAAATTTTTATGAATAAAGATATGAATAACAATAAAGGATTTAACTGGTTTTTTCCGATCATAATCGCTGCAATACTGCTGATTTTCTTTACGAATATGAACAGCAATTCCACCTCCAACACCTTGGACGAGGAAGGGTTTTATAAGTTATTGCAACAAGGGAAAGTTGACAATATATTAATTTACAAAGACATTGAAAAGGCAGATGTATTTCTTACGAAAGCTGCAAAAACCGAGTTGGCAAACAAGCAGGTTTCACAGGATAAAAGTCCTTTCTCCACCTTCGATTTTGCACCTAAACCGGATTACAGTTTAAGTTATGGTGATCTGCAACTTTTCCTGGAAAAATTTGATAAAATTAAGCAGGAAAATCCCACTCTCACCACTAAAAAAGATTATGGGATTGGCAAAAACCCGATGACAGAACTGCTTTTCACAGCACTCTTCTGGATCGGTATTATGGCCTTATTCTATTTCGTCATCTTCCGCAAAATGATGGGCGGAGGCGGAGGCGGCGGAGGTGGCCAAATCTTCTCCATCGGTAAATCAAAAGCTAAATTATTCGACGAAAAGGACAAAATTCAGGTTTCATTTAAAGATGTTGCAGGCCTCGAAGGTGCAAAAGAGGAAGTTCAGGAAGTTGTTGATTTCTTAAAGAATTCAGATAAATACACCAAGCTGGGAGGTAAAATTCCGAAAGGTGTTCTTCTTGTGGGTCCTCCGGGAACCGGTAAAACATTATTGGCAAAAGCTGTTGCAGGTGAAGCTAAAGTTCCTTTCTTCTCACTTTCAGGTTCAGATTTTGTTGAAATGTTTGTGGGTGTTGGTGCATCAAGAGTGCGTGATTTATTCGCGCAGGCAAAGGCAAAATCTCCTGCAATTATCTTCATCGATGAAATTGATGCAATTGGTAGAGCCAGAGGAAAAGGTAATTTTACAGGTGGTAACGACGAACGCGAAAATACACTGAATCAGCTACTTACAGAAATGGACGGTTTCGGAACTGATACCAATGTAATCATTATGGCAGCAACCAACAGAGCCGACATCTTAGATAAAGCTTTGATGAGAGCCGGCCGGTTCGACCGTTCTATTTACGTTGACTTGCCAGAACTTCACGAGAGAAGAGAAATCTTCGATGTTCACCTGGCTAAAATTAAACTCGAGCCAAATATCGACCGCGATTTCCTGGCCAAACAAACTCCGGGATTCAGTGGTGCTGACATTGCCAACCTTTGTAATGAAGCGGCTTTAATCGCCGCCAGAAACGGTCACGAATCTGTAACAAAACAGGATTTTCTTGATGCGATCGACCGAATTATCGGGGGTCTCGAAAAGAAAAACAAAGCCATCAAACCTTCAGAAAAACGCAGAGTAGCCTATCACGAAGCTGGCCATGCAACTATTTCATGGTTAGTAGAGCACGCGGCGCCACTATTAAAAGTGACGATTGTCCCAAGAGGGCGATCCCTGGGTGCAGCATGGTACCTGCCGGAAGAAAGACAGCTGACCACCACAGAGCAGATGCATGATGAACTTTGTGCAACTTTGGGAGGAAGAGCTGCAGAACAGGCCGTGTTCGGAAATATCTCCACAGGTGCACTTTCGGATCTGGAGCGTGTTACCAAACAGGCGCAAGCCATGGTTACCATTTACGGACTGAATGATAAGGTAGGTAATATTTCGTACTACGACAGTTCGGGCCAGTCTGAATACAATTTCGGAAAACCTTATTCTGAACAAACCGCAAAAATGATTGATGAAGAAATTTCAAAAATCATTGAAACCCAATATCAGAGAGCTTTAACTATCCTGACTGAAAACAGGGATAAGCTTGACGCACTCGCGGCAAAACTTCTCGAAAAAGAAGTTATTTTCCGCGAAGACTTAGAAGAAGTTTTCGGCAAGCGTGCCTGGGACCCGGAATTAACTGAACATCCGGTTTCTAATACGCAGCCAGAAACTGAGACTCCTGGTACCGTTTTAGGACCGGAATCTAACACTCAGATATAAAAACAGTCCTGATAATTGCCTTTGCAGGTGAATTATCAGGATTTTTTTATTAATTTTATAGCCTGAATAAATATTTTCTATTTTTGTTTAAATATTTACATTAACTAATAGAACTTGAGCCTCTTCAAAAAAATTGTCGGAAAAATACTGAATCAGCCTGAGGATGATGAGAATCAGGATTTGGTAAAACTTGGTGATCAGTTGAAAAACGCTGATCTCGATTACAAGTTTGCGCAACTTTTTACGCATTCCGGAGGTTTTTTTAATTATTGTGGTGACGAGGCAGAAGCGCTTCAAACCCTTAATCATATACTGAAGATTGAAGATATAAAATCTGTGTTCTGCTGGGATCATGATCTTAAGAATTTTCTTGATGTGGTAAAGGTTCCCTACACCACAGAGCTCGAACTTTTTAATGACTGCGCATTTATCACCTGCGAATATTTAATTGCTTATGATGGCAGAATTATGCTTTCTCACAATAATATTCTGCATTATCATTCTTCCAGACTTCCGCAAAAAATTATTATTATGGCCAATGTTTCGCAGATTGTTACCAATCTGAACGATGCAATGGCTAAAATAAAACGCAACGGAAATATCCGGAACCTAACTTCCATCAGCGGCGGAAATTCAAAATTAGATACCCCGAACAAAGACAATACAAAACTTTTCTTACTTTTGCTCGAAGATTAATTTCTTTGAGTTTTTTTTAATTCAAAGTTTTAAACCTCTTAACTTATAATCATTCAATTTTGGATAAAAATCTAGTTCAACGCATTTTCGGAGGTGCTTTATATGGCTTGCTGGTCATTCTGTGCACAACACCCTGGGGTGCCAGCCTGATCAATAAAATTTCGCCGGGACTCATTCAGCCACACACGCTTTATTACGGTTTAATCACGATATTTCTTTTTCTGGGAGCCTGGGAATGTGTAAGAATGATGAAATTCAACCCCAAAAGCTGGGAAAAATGGGTGGTATTTCCCATCATCGTTTTTGTTTTTTACCGTTTTTCCAAAAGATACTTTCAACACGGATTTTATTACGATTTCAATTTATCCGAAATACTGGCACTTTCGCTTATCGTAATCGCTGTTATTACTTTATTCCGTTTTTCAAAGGAATTATACTACGACAACGGAAAACTTATTTTCACCGTTATTTATACCGCACTGCCCTTTGGTTTCGCATTAGGGCTACCAAAATTTTCTGTGGTAAACGAAACTTTTACTTTAGAGGTATTCTTTCTTTTCGCTCTGATCTGGAGCAGTGACAGTTTTGCATTTTTCACCGGTAAATTTTTCGGTAAACATAAAATGGCCCCTAAAATTTCTCCCAAAAAAACCTGGGAAGGATTTGCCGGCGGTGTTCTGCTGACTTTGGTTGTCGCTTTTTTCATTGAAAGATTTCATCCCGATCTCCGTGGTAACTGGATTGTTGTAGGATTTTTGGTTTCTGTATTTGCACCGTTTGGTGATTTGGTAGAAAGCCAGCTGAAAAGAAATTTCGGGGTAAAAGATTCAGGAAATGTAATTCCCGGGCACGGCGGAATTCTGGATCGCTTAGACAGTTTTATTATCTGTGCGCCTGTTGTATATTTGTACTTTATTTTAGAAAAATTTATATAAAACCATGAAACTACATAAGGAATCAAAAGGAACCATTATTGTTGCAAGCATTGTATTTGCAGCCGCAGCATTTCTCTCGGTTTATTTTCTTCGGGAGTGGTCACTGTTGATTATTATTCCGCTTTTAATTATTTATGGTCTTGTATTCTGGTTCTTCAGAGTGCCAAACCGCGATATTCAGGATCATAAGGAAAATGTAGTTGCGCCGGTTGACGGTAAAGTGGTAATGATTAAAGAAGTGGATGAAGACGAATTTATTAAAGGGAAAGCTATTCAGGTTTCTATTTTCATGTCTCCGCTCAATGTACACATTTGCCGTTATCCCGTTTCAGGTAAAGTTATTTACAAAAAGTACCATCCGGGGAAATATTTGGTTGCCTGGCACGAAAAATCTTCCACAGAAAACGAAAGAACCACTGTAGCGGTAGAAAGTCTTACCAATCAGAAAGTTGTTTTCCGTCAGATTGCAGGTTATGTTGCACGACGAATTGTATTTTACTGTAACGAAGGTGATAACGCAAAAGCCGGCCACGAATTCGGATTTATTAAATTCGGTTCCAGGATGGATGTATTTTTACCTCTCGATACAGAAATCATCTGTAAAATTGGCGATAAAACCAAAGGCGGAATTGATGTGATTGCAAAAATGAAAGCCTAATTTTGCAGCGCTTCACAAAAAAATAATAGAGTCAGGATTTTTCAGTCTTGGCTTTTTTTGTTATTTTTAAAAACACCAAAATATTTACTCATGAGGATTCTGTCGATTATCTGTTTTATTTTACTGCTGCCTTTCACTTCCTGCACCGACACTGAAAAAGAGAAAAAACTGGAAGAAAGAGAAAACAGCCTTATCCAGAAAGAAAAAGAATTTGCTGCCAAAGAAGATGAATACCGAAATCTACTCGCCATGCGCGACAGCATCATCACTCAGGCAGATTCTGTAGTGGTGAATACGTTGCCCGCAAATATCCCTGGAAAATGGAACGGCAAAATGGTTTGTACCGAATCGAACTGCCCGGAACATGCAATTGGTGACCAAAGAACCGATATTTGGGAATTTTCTGAAAACGGAAAAACAGTTCTGGCAAAAGTTACCGACCGATCCGGCAATCTGAAAGTTTACAGCGGAAATTACAGTAATTCAGAACTTAATCTTCAATCAAAAGAAGATTCTACGTCGACCCGAAAGACAGAAATTAATCTGATCTGGAATAATCTTCAGGCAAACAGCCTAAAAGGTATCCGCAAGGTAAGCGCAAATAATAACTGCGTCGCGAAATTTACCCTCGAGTTAGAAAAATCAAAAACCAAATTATGATTACCATTCTAAGTGTCGCCAATTTTTCTTTGCCACTGGAAGATCCGGTTCTGAAGTTTTTGGTCGTTCTGATCATCATTCTTTTTGCACCGATTCTCCTGAACAAAATTAAAGTTCCGCATCTGCTTGGGCTCATCATTGCCGGTGCTGTAGTAGGGCCAAACGGTTTTAATATTCTCTCCCGGGACAGCAGTATTGTAGTTACAGGAACAACCGGGCTGCTTTATATTATGTTTTTGGCAGGTCTCGAAATTGATCTTGCCGAATTCAAGAAAAACAAATGGAAAAGTGTAAGTTTTGGCTTTTATACCTTTGCCATTCCGTTTATCCTTGGGATCTTGTCTGCGCATTTTCTGTTTAATTTTTCATGGCTTACTTCTATTGTTTTTGCCAGTATATTTTCTTCGCACACGCTCATTTCCTATCCTATTGTCAGCAAACTGGGCATTGCGAAATCCCTTCCTGTGAATATCACCGTAGGTGGAACAATGATTACTGATATTCTGGCACTTTTGGTGTTGGCAGTCTGTGTAGGAATTACCCAGGGCGAAGTTGATGCCGCATTCTGGACCAAACTTTCGGTTTCGATGCTACTTTTCAGTGCTGTGGTCTTATTCGGTTTTCCGATTGTAGGCCGATGGTTTTTCAAAAAAGTAAATGATAGTATTTCCCAGTATATCTTTGTTCTGGTGATGATTTATCTGGCTGCACTTCTGGCAGAACTGGCTGGTGTAGAAGCTATTATCGGCGCATTTTTCGCAGGTTTGGCGCTAAACAGACTCATTCCTCATACTTCAGCATTAATGAATCGGGTAGAATTTGTAGGAAATGCTATTTTTATTCCTTTTTTCCTCATCAGTGTAGGTATGCTGATCGATTTCAAAATCTTTTTTAAAGACAGCAAAACCATTGAAATTGCTCTTTTAATGACCGTAATCGGAGTACTTTCGAAATACCTTGCAGCCGTTGCCACTCAAAAAACCTTCCGACTCACCAAAGAACAGGGCGGCGTAATTTTTGGCTTAAGTGCTGCGCATGCCGCCGCAACTCTGGCTATAGTAATGGTTGGATACAACATTATCATTGGGGAAACCGAAGAAGGCCAGCCGATCCGTCTTCTGGATGAAAGTGTGCTGAACGGGAGTATTCTTCTCATTTTAGTTTCCTGTACTGTTTCTTCTTTTGTCACCCAGAAAAATGCTCAAAAGCTTGTAAAATCAGAGGATGAAAACCCAATTACAGATTCGAATCCGGATGCTGAAAACATCTTACTCGCTGTAAACCATCCGGTTACTGTAGAACCGATGACTAATCTTTCACTCCTTCTTAAGTCAAAAAATAACAAAGAAAATATTTATGTTTTAAACATTATAAGTGAAGAAAAAAACGAATCCTCGAAAAAGAATGCTGAAAAACTTTTGCATCAGGCACAAAACATAGGAGCCGCAGCGGATGTAAGAATTACACCGCTTACAAGATATGATGTTGATGTAATTAAAGGCGTAAATAACGAAATTAAAGAATACGAAATTACGGATTTGATGATTGGGGTAGATCCCGACAAAGGTTTTTCCCAAAGTTTCGTACACAATCTGTACGGCGGATATCTGGATAATATCTCTGCAAACATGCTTGTTTATCACGCTTCGCAGCCCGTTTCTACTATTCAGCGGTATTTTGTTATACTTCCTGAAAAAGTACATCTGGAATCCGGATTTTTCCATTCTTTGCTGAAAGTTTGGAATATCGCGAGGAATTCCGGTACGAAAATAGAATTTTACGGCGATGAAAAAACCATCAAAGTCATCGAAAAAATTAGGAAAAAGGTAAATATTGATGCTTCTTTCTACATTTTCAACGACTGGAATGAGATGAAAAGAATTTTCGGAAAAATGAAGGAAAATGACGCGCTGATTTTATTTATGGCGAACCGAGAAATGGTTTCGTTCCTGCCGCAAATGCAGGATGTCCCTAAATATCTCAACGATCATTTTAGATATAGAAATTATTTGCTGATTTTCCCGTCCAGAAAAACAAAATCCGAATACGAAAAACAGGCCCGCGATATTGGCAATGCTGATGATTTTGTTGAAATTGGTAATATTGTGGGGAAAATTTTTAAATAATTGAGCTCATTAATAACAACAAAGACTCAGTACAATACTGAGTCTTTCTTATTTTTTATTTGTACTTTTTTATTAAATCGGAACAAATATTACGGCAGCAACTGCAGCCAATCCCACTACAATTGATGAAAAGACATCAAGTTTTCTGGCCTCCCGTACATCAGCTTTTGCGATTACAATATCTTCGCCGTTTTTTGTTTTTCCGTAGATCTGTGTATCATCCTGCTTCAGAACTTCCATTTTGGTTAGTTTACCGTCGTTCGTCTGGAAAGTATACTTCTGGTACAGTTCGAGTGAGTTCTTTTGCATCGGTTTCTGCTGACTTACAACTCTTGTTTGGCAAGAAATTACGCTAAGGATGACAAGTAAAGTGAATATTGAAAAGTATTTCTTCATTTTTTAAAAGTTAAGCTGCCCAAAATTAATAAAATAAATGATTACAGAATCATTTCGGGCGGATTATTCCTTAGAATTCAAATCCTGGGCCATCAGCCAGGCTTCGCTCCAGCAGGCCTGAAAATTAAATCCGCCTGTAACAGCATCAATATTAAGCACTTCACCGGCAAGATAAAAATTACTGAGAATTTTAGAAGACATATTCTTAAAATCAACCTCTTTAAGTTCCACGCCGCCAGCAGTTACAAATTCGTCTTTATACGTCGACTTTCCAGAAACTGACATTTCGTTTTCACACAGATTTTGGATGATATTCTGAATTTCTCTGGCAGTAAGATTCGAAATATTTTTCTCTAAATTAACTTTGGAAATCCAAAGAATCCGGTGCCAAAATCGGGTGGTTATATTGTAAATTTTTGAATTTCCTATTGTTTTTTTAGGATTTTGGTTTCTATAATATTTAAAGGCTTCTTCAGCATCATCTTTATCCATGCCTAAAAAATTTACGCGAATATGAAACCGGTATTTCAGCGCAGCGAGTTCCCTTGCTTTCCAGGCAGAGATTTTCAGAATTGCCGGACCGGAAAGTCCCCAGTGGGTAATCAGCATCGGTCCTGATTCTTCCATTTTCAATTCTGGGATGGATACTTCAGCATGCGGAAAACTTGTGCCCATCAAATCCTTTAAAACTTCGTTTTTGATATTAAATGTAAAAAGAGAAGGAACAGGTTCTACGATCTTATGACCCAGATTCTGGAGTATTTTCAGTGATTTGGGAGAGCTTCCCGTGGTATAAATAATATAATCAGCAAGATATTCGCCGGAGTTTGTGATCACCAAATACTGTTCATTCTGTCGCTGAATATCTAAAACCACTATTTTTGTTTCGATGTTAAACTTTCTTCTCAGAACTTCATTTACCAGCGTGTCCATAATGGTTTGAGACGAATTGGTTTCCGGGAAAATTCTGTTATCGCTTTCAATTTTCAGCGCAACATTTCTTTTCTCGAACCAATCCATGGTATCTCCCGGCTGAAATTTATGAAATACGCTGAGCAGTTCTTTATTGCCCCGCGGATAAAACCCTACGAGTTCTTTAGGATCAAAACATGCATGCGAAACATTGCATCTTCCGCCTCCGGAAATTTTCACTTTCTGAAGCACATCCGAATTTTGCTCCAAAATGGTAACACTTAATTTGTTAGCGTCGAGATTTGCGGCGCAGAAAAAACCTGCTGCACCGCCTCCAATAATGATAATTTTCTTTTTCTGCATCTTTTAATCTAAAACTTCCCTGAATTCAGTCCGCGGTGGAATGAAAATTTCTGGAGATGCAAAAATACAATTTTTCCAGCCCATGATTAATGCGTAATTTTGTGCCTTCATTCAACAGTCTATTTTGGAGACAACACTTCCGCAATAGGGATTGCAATGGAAATCCTTTTTTTGGCGGCCAAGCCGGAAAAAGATTGTAATGAAAAGCCCGACCCGAGCTGTGGGTAAAGCCTGGTGAGGGGATTGCCAAAAATATTAAACCTAAAAATATGTCAGTATATCATCACAAATTTGAAGTCCGCTGGAGCGACATTGATGCCAATAAACATCTTGCCAATTCTTCATACGTTCAGTATTGCGCGCAAACCCGAATGGCCTTTATGAACACCCATCAAATGGGACTTAAAGAACTTAGCCGATGGGGAATTGGTCCTGTAATTCTTCATGAAAGGTATTCCTTTTTCAAGGAAATTTATGCCGACCAAACCGTATATGTAAGTCTGGAAATTGCCGGAATGTCTGAAGATGCAAGTATTTACCAGTTTGTTCACAAATTTTATCTTCCGGACGGTACGCATTGTGCGACGTCGGAAGCAACAGGAATTTGGATCGACATGATGTTGAGAAAAACCACTACTCCGCCGGAAGAAATTGTGGAGGTAATGAATGAATTCAGTACCGAAAACACTAAAATTTTAACAAGAGAAGACCTTAGAGCTTTGCCTTTTAAACCTGAAAATGTGGAAGCGTTCCATAAAAGAGGAACCTTCACCTGGAAAAAAGGCAAAGAGGAAAACTAAACTGCTATTTAGCTCAAAAAATTAAAATTATGCTCGAAGATAAAAGTCCGCAACTTACCCCGATTTCTGCATACGGCGAATTTGGTCTCATTAAACACCTGACCGAAAACTTTAGTTTTGATAATGATTCTACCGAAGTTTCGATTGGTGATGACGCTGCTGTAATTAATCCCGGAAACCAGCGAGTAGTGGTTACTACCGATGTTTTGGCAGAAGGCGTGCATTTTAATTTAGGCTATGTACCCCTGAAACATTTGGGCTATAAAGCTGTGGTTATAAATCTGAGCGATATTGCAGCCATGAATGCTGTTCCCACACAGATTCTGGTTTCGCTCGCAATTTCGAACCGGTTTCCGGTAGAAGCGCTCGAAGAAATTTACGCCGGAATCGCGTTGGCCTGTAAACGTTATAAAGTTGATCTGGTTGGCGGCGATACTACAAGTTCCAATTCCGGTTTGGTGATGAGTATTACGGCGATCGGCTTAGAAAATTCAGAGAATATCGTAAAAAGAAATGGTGCAAAACCGAACGATCTGCTTGTCGTAACAGGAGATCTGGGCGGTGCGTATCTCGGTTTGCAGATTCTGGAACGCGAGCACGCCGTATTTCTTGCTAATCCGAATATGCAGCCTGAAATGGAAGGTTACGATTATATTCTGGAAAAACAGCTGAAACCGGAAGCGCGGACCGACATCAAAAAGACGTTGGAAGAACTTGGCGTGAAACCAACATCTATGATTGATGTTTCTGATGGCTTATCTTCGGAAATCCTTCATTTGTCGGATCAAAGTAAAGTGGGCTTCCGCCTGTACGAAGAAAAAATCCCAATGGATTCTCTCACGATTTCTACCGCTGAGGAACTGAATCTGAATCCTGCCATGTGCGCAATGAACGGTGGCGAAGATTACGAATTGCTGTTTACCGTAGCACCTGAAGACTTCGAAAAAATCAGGAATCATCCGGATTTCAGCATTATCGGTCATGCCGTGGAAGCGGATCAGGGGAATTATCTGGTGGCAAGAGGCAGTAATGAATTGATTGCACTGAATGCGCAGGGGTGGGACGCCTTTTTAAACAAATAAATCATATTTTCTGCCCAACAAATGCTGCAAAAACATTAGGATGAATTAGTTCTTCCAGGTTGACGGAAGTATCGCTGGCCACAATTTCAGGTTTGTCGAATTTGGTCTCATCAAAGAAAATGAGGCTCCATTCGCCGTTGTTGTACTCCAGATACGATAGATTTTCGATCCAGTCGCCGGAATTCAGGTAACGTACTTTTCCGTTTTCTTTGGTGATTAATCGGTCTGCAGGCTGGTGAATATGCCCGCAGATAACATAATCGTATTTGTTTTCGATGGCAATTTCGATGGCTTTTTCTTCAAAATCACCAATAAATTTTACTGCGTTTTTTACGGAATTTTTAATTCTTTTCGAAAGCGAGACTTTTTTCTTTCCCATACTTTCGAGGAGAAAGTTAATCGCGCGGTTCACAAGAATCAGCCAGTCGTAACCGATTCCGCCGATTTTCGCAATAATTTTTGCACCGCCTTTTGTGGTGTGATCGAAAATATCGCCGTGGAAGAACCAATGTTTTTTTCCGTTGATTTCCAGAAGATATTTATCCGTCAGAAACAGATTTCCCATCGTTAAATCCGAATATTTCCTCAGGAATTCATCATAATTTCCGGTAATATAGATGATCTGGGTTTCGCTTTTCATCATCCGGAAAAACTCACTCAGCACGGCCATGTGCGAATTCGGAAAATATTTTTTCGAGAACGCCCATCCATCAATGATATCACCGTTCAGAATAAGAAGTCTGGGTTTGATACTTTTCAGATACGCAACCAATTCTGTAGCGTGACAGCCGTAAGTTGCCAAATGAATGTCCGAAAGAACAACGATTTCTACCTCTCTTTTTTCCATTTCAGTTTTTTCAAATTTAATATTTGAATAGGAGATCTTAATTAATTCAAAATTAAATTTCTCTGCTCAAAGTTAAATGAACGGTTCAACGGGTTTATTTCAACAAAAAAATCCCCAGTCTTGCGGCTGAGGATTTAATTTTTATAGTCCGATGATGATCGGGACGCAGTAAAATTATGCGTTTGGTTCAATAGATACGAAAGATCTGTTGTTTTGTTTCTTTCTGAAAACTACTTTTCCGTCAACTAATGCGTGCAGCGTGTGGTCTTTACCCATTCCCACGTTTTCACCTGGGTGGTGTTGTGTACCTCTCTGTCTCACGATGATGTTTCCGGCAATAGCTTCCTGACCTCCGAAAATCTTCACGCCCAATCTTTTGGAATGCGATTCTCTACCGTTTTTGGAACTACCAACTCCTTTTTTGTGTGCCATTTTATTTTAAGGTTTTTGGGTTAAAATTATTCAGCAGTTTCGCTGTCTGCTTTTTTGGTTGTTTTTTTAGCTGCTGGCTTTTCTTCTTTCGCTACAGCTTCTTTTTTAGCTTTTGGCTCAGCTTTTTTTTCTTTTTTACCGTTATCGAAACCTGTAATTCCAGTAATTACGATTTGGGTTAAAGACTGTCTGTGACCATTTTTCTTTTCGTAACCTTTTCTTCTTTTCTTCTTGAAGATGATTACTTTATCAGCTTTTACATGGTCTAAGATTTCAGCATCTACAGTGATACCGCTTACAGCCGGGGCGCCGATTGTTGTAGTACCGTTTACAGTAAGAAGAACTTTATCGAAAGAAACTTTCGCTCCTTTGTCTCCTTTTAAACGGTTTACAAACAACTTCTGGTCTTGCTCAACTTTGTATTGAAGCCCTGCTATTTCTACAATTGCAAACATTGTTTATAAATTTTGTTAGTTAATTCGAGGTGCAAAAGTAAGAAATATTTCTCACTTATCCACAATGATGTGATTTTTTTTGCTTAAAAACCTGAAAATTACATTTATAACTCCGGCGCATAAAAAATTTAGACCTGATCAAGTGATTTCGCTTAATTTAATTTAAATTTGATTTTTCCCGTTTGCCATGAAAAGAGATCTCTACATTGATTTTGCCAAAGGTTTTGCCACGCTTTCCATTATTTTTATTCATACCGTATTTTGGTCCGGCCAGTTTTATGTTCCAACAGAAATTCGGGTGTTATCACTGCTCATCGATGTGCCGCTGTTTTATGCTTTAAGTGGTTTAACTTCCGGCGGAAATGTCGAAAAAACACTTTACCGGCTACTCAAACTGCAGATCACCTTCATGATTTTTGTGACTTTTCTGTTCTTTCTCGATTACTTTTTAAAAGTTTTCGGACTGCATGTTTTCGGATTGGAATGGATGAAAGATTTCTACTCGACTTTCGGATCGAAATATGTTCCACACAATATTTCTGATGTTCCGCAATGGCAGAATCTCGGCAACTGGTATCTTCACCAATACACCAATGCAGATACATTTCCTGTAGTGATGGGAAGTTTCTGGTACCTGAAAGTGTATTTTATTTTAACTGTTTTCGGCGTGCTGATCCTCAGGTTTTTCCCGAAACATATCAACTGGTTTATCGGTTTATGTTTTGGACTGACACTCATCTTCAACCTTTTACCTCATTATTATCCTACAGGTCAAGTGGGTTACGTCGCTCTATATTTAGGTATTTTTCTTGCAGCCCACCAACTGAAAGGGAAAAAAATTCCCAATCAGTGGATTCCGTTTCTATATGGAATCTTGATTTTTATTTTAATTATTCTGTTCTGGAATTCAGGTAAAGAAATTTTCATGAAAATGAATAAAGCGAAATTCCCGCCGAAACTGCTTTACATTTTCTGGTCAGGGTTTTCACTTGTTACCCTTTTCGTGCTCTACAACCGGCTGAAAATCACAAAGGAAAGCATCATTACTTTTATCGGAAAAAATGCCATTTTCTTTTACTTTGCACAGGGCATGAGTTCTTCGTTGGTGTACTTTCTGGTGGTTCCGTTGCAGGATTCGATGCCGTGGTGGGTACTGATGATTTTAATTTACCTCATCAATATTGTTTTAGCGTTTGTAATCGCCGTCGGTCTGAAGAAAATTGATGCTTTCGGATGGAACTTCCTCGAATTTCTGCGTAAAAAAACCGCTTCAAATTAATATTGAAACGGTTTTTATAATACGAAGTGAACAAGTGATTAGTCCCTTTTACCTCCACCTCTAGCTGCTAAAGCAATAATGATGATGAGAACGAGCGCACCAATTACCCAGTAAAGTGGGTTCGTGAACCACTCTTCTGTAGTACTGGTGGTTTTAGTAGTAGTTACATCAACATTCAGATCCGGAGATTTGGTTGCATCCTGAGCAAATGCCATTACACTGAAGAAAAATGTAAGAATCATGATTCCCAATTTTTCTAACTTACTGGTTAATACCTGTGTGTTCATAATTTAAAATTTTTAATGTTGTAAATGCAACGTTCAAGATTTATGCCATAATTTACTGTTTTGTTTCTTTTAGTTTAAAAATCCTTCGTTTACATTGAAGATTCCATAGATTTTTATTGAAGAAATTATTGAGTAATTTTACCCAAACTTTTTAGCATGTTTAAACTGAAACTCCTTACCGATCCAAGATGGGCAAATATCGCCGAAAGTAATCTGGAAGAAATCCTCACCGACCATGCTTGGTGCGAACAAAAAGCGACTACCAATGCAATAACTTTGATCACCATGTTGCCGGAATATCCCGATATCATCACCGAACTGATTCTCATTGCTCAGGAAGAGTTGGAGCATTTTCAGATGGTACATGAAATTATCAAAAAACGCGGTTACGAATTCGGCAGGGAAAGAAAAGACGATTACGTGGGCGAACTCATTAAATTTATCCGACACGGAGGCACACGCGATGAAAGAATTATCGACCGAATGCTTTTTGCAGCAATGATCGAAGCACGAAGCTGCGAACGCTTCAAAGTACTTACTGAAAACATCAAAGACGAAGAACTGAAGGTTTTCTACAAAGAACTAATGATTTCTGAAGCCAATCACTACACCACCTTTATCAAATTTGCCCGCCAACTGGGTGATCCCGAAAAGGTGAATACACGCTGGGACGACTGGCTGGATTACGAAGCAGAAATCATTAAATCTTACGGTAAAAAAGAAACAATTCACGGCTAGTATTTTTTAACCACGGTTTTCGGATTTTTAGTATTTTTACTGCTAGTAACAACAAGTCTGAAAACATCAATGGACCGCACGCGCTTCGAACAACTTCTAAATACCTTGGTAAAATCTTTTTTCCAAGGTTTATTAATTATCGGGCCGTTTGCAGCAACGATATGGATTATCTGGTACATCGTTTCCAGCATCGATAATATGATTCCTGCGATTTCCGAAAAACTCTATCCTGGTATTACTTTTATTACGGTTCTTGGTACCACTACCCTTATCGGATATCTCGGCAACAAATTTATCATCGGACGCGTTGTGGTCGACAGTTTCGATTATTTACTGGAGCACACTCCGGGAATTAAATTCATTTACAGCTCCTTGAAAGATGTAATGACTTCCTTCGTGGGCGATAAAAAGAAATTCAACCAACCCGTTCTCATCAAAACCACTGAAAACCCTGCGATTTGGCGAATCGGATTCCTTACACAGCGCGACCTGTCCTCTGTGGGATTCCCGGGTTATGTTTCGGTTTATCTTCCCCATTCTTACGCAGTTTCGGGTTGGGTAGTTTTTGTAGAAGCAAGCAATATTCAAATATTAAACAATGTAAGTGCTGCCCAAGCCATGAAATTTGCGGTAAGTGGTGGTGTTGCAGGTTTCCATTCGGATGACAACGTATTCAAAGCTCCGGAATGAAATAATTAACAATTAATAATGAACAAAGAAGTGGCATTTACCCCAATTTTTGTTCAAAAATCTCAATTTCCAATTATTAATTTTTTTAATTATTCATTATTTATGAAACTTCCTTACGCAGAACCTTATCGAATTAAAATGGTGGAAGAAATCCGCCAATCTACAAAAGAAGAACGTGAACTTTGGCTGAAAAACGCCGACTATAATTTATTCAATTTAAAATCTTCGCAAGTTTATATTGATCTTTTAACCGATTCCGGAACTGGTGCGATGAGCGACCAACAATGGGCTGTGCTGATGACCGGAGATGAAAGCTACGCCGGATCCCGCAGTTTTGAAGATCTGCACAACACTGTAAAAAATATCACCGGCTACCAATATCTGCTGCCCACACACCAAGGAAGAGCGGCGGAAAATGTTTTGTTTTCCGTTTTGGTAAAAGAAGGCGACGTGATTCCAGGAAACTCCCATTTCGACACCACAAAAGGACATATCGAATTTAGAAAAGCTCATGCGATTGATTGTACGATTGACGAAGCTTTTGATGTAGAAAATCTTTTCCCGTTCAAAGGAAATATCGATTTAGATAAACTGGAAAATGTTTATAAAACCTATCCTAAAGAAAAAATACCTTTTTGTTTAATTACGATTACGTGTAATTCCTCCGGCGGACAACCTGTTTCACTGGAAAACATGAAAGCGGTGAAAGAACTTTCAGACCGTTATGGGATCCCTATTTATTTCGATTCTGCCCGTTTTGCAGAGAATGCTTACTTCATCAAGAAAAGAGAAGCCGGTCAGGAAAACCGCACCATCAAAGAGATTTGCAAAGAAGTTTTTTCTTATGGAATTGGGATGACCATGAGCTCCAAGAAAGACGGTCTGGTGAACATTGGCGGCTTTATCGCTTTGAATGACGAGGAAATCTTCCGTGCCGCTTCCAACATGACCATTATTTACGAAGGTTTCATCACCTACGGCGGAATGGCGGGACGAGATATGGCTGCTTTAGCGGTGGGTTTACATGAAGCTACAGAATTCGAATATTTGGAAAGCAGAATTTCTCAAGTGGAATATCTCGGAAATAAATTGATTGAATTTGGAATTCCCATTCAGAAACCGATTGGTGGACACGCTGTTTTTGTGGATTCTCTGAAGTTTTTACCTAATATCAGGAGAGAAGAATATCCTGCCCAAACTTTGGCGAACGAAATTTACAAAGAGGCCGGAATTCGCACCGTAGAAATCGGAACTTTATTAGCCGACCGTGATCCACAAACGAGAGAAAACCGCTACCCAAAACTAGAATTGGTTCGTTTGGCGATTCCGAGAAGAACTTACACGAACAATCACATGGATTACATCGCTGTCGCCATTAAAAACGTTTACGACCGACGCGACGAAATACAGAAAGGGTACAACATTACGTGGGAATCTGAAATCCTGAGACACTTCACTGTGAAGCTGGAAGAAGCTTAAAATATAAAATCCGTTCGGCGTTGCTGAGCGGATTTTTTGTTACTTTACAATATGGGTTACAATGCGAAAAATATTATTACACAAGCAAGAAAGTTTGAAGAAGCAAGTTTACTGTTAGAACAAAAAACAATAGAAATGAACAAATTACAAAACAGTACTCATCCTGTCTCAATTCAGAGGCAAATCACAGATGCTTACATAGAACCATCACTTGCACTATTCGGATTTTCATTGGAGCTTTACCTAAAAGCAATTTTTTTACATGAAAACGGCAAACCTACAAGTGGACATGAAATTCCTGACCTCTTTGAGAAATTAACAAGTGAATCGAAAACTTCTATAAAGGATTTTTTTGAAAATTCTAAACAGCAATACATAATTGATAATTATGGTTTTTTTGGTGAAAACAATTACTCTCAAATCTCTTTTGAAGAAAGTTTAGAACAACTATCAGATTTATTTGTGAAAATGCGGTATATATATGAATACCCTAACATGGAGAAAAATTTAAGCTTAAGAGATCCTGTGCGGAAAGCTATTATAAATAGAATTAATCAACTTCAGATTATACATTACCCATTAGACTGAGGCGAACCAACAATTTACCCAAACCCGCCCCACTTTACACTCGTAAACCCTAAACTACTCATCCCAACTCATTACCTCATTTTACCAAAACTTTATGTCCTGTAGCCAAACCATTAGATCCAAGCTAAACGATTAGCTCAACAACCAAAAACCTTAGGTCCGGAACCTAATCGTGTAGCACCATCTGATAATTTAAAATCCCCGTGAGCAAAGTCGAGAGCGTTTGCGACTCACTTTTAAATCATAATTCTAAAACAAAATTTTCACTATAATGAAACAAAAGTTCCATAAAGGTGAAACAAAAGTTTCAGCGGTATGTAAATGCGCCTATTTACTGTGCCTTTTAAAAAACGCCACTATTTCGGGAATAGATTCATGAGGGAATTCATGTCCGGCATTGCGTTCTTCGACCACGAGTTCGGTCTCGTCGGGTCCGGTGTAGTAGGTTTTATCGCCTTTTACCATGACGCTTTTGGGATCTGTTTTCAGATTATCTGCGACGATAGGAATAGATCGTTTCTGCATCGTGTACGGAACCAGCGGATCGTTTTTTCCCATGCTCATCCACACCGAAAGCGGTTTGGCTCCTTTGATCATCCTGCCGCCCTGCGCCGCCACGGTACAGATGGCCGCAATTTTATCGGCACGTTCCACCCAAAGCACATTCACGAATCTCGCACCGTTGGAATGTCCTACGGCATAAATCCTCGACGTATCGACGTTATAAATTTTACTAAGATCTTTTAAAACCTCATCAAAGAACAGTACATCGCGGTTGCCGTGATCGTTCGGGAACATTTGCCACCCGTTCAGAAGGCCTTTTTTATCCACCACATAACCTGAGGTTCCTGGAATTCCTTCCATAAAAACCACCAGCGCTTCCTTATCGTAATTCTGGAAATCGATTTTTTTTGATGCAAACTGCGCGTTGCCGCCATGTCCGTGGAAAACAAAGATTACGGAAGCTTTTGCCGTCTTTACCGATGGTTCAAAAAGAATTGCTTTCCGGGGAATTCCGCCGACGGTAAAGGTTTTCGTCAGCTGGGAAAACAAAAAGTTGAATGCAAAAACAGACAGCAGCAAAAGGATTTTTTTCATGGTGGAATTTCAACTTTGATACAGGTTGATAAAAGTAGTTAAAAGCCGAAACATTGTATTCATTTTCTACCTGTTCTGCAGCTGCATCATTCCTTCCTGCGAAACGCAGTCGTAATTCCAGGCGGGGCTGAAGGTGAGTTCAATTTCTACTTCGATGCCGGGGAATTCGGTTTCCAGTGCGTTCTGTACCCCGGTTTTAATGGCGTCGCCCATGGGACAAAACTGCGAGGTAAGCGTCATCACGATATGAACTTTGTTCTCTTCGGGGAAATTAATTTCATACACCAAACCCAGATCCATGATGTTTACCATCAGTTCTGGGTCCAGCACTTCGTACAGCGCCATTTCGGCACGGCTCTGCATATCGTAGGTTTTATCGTTTTCGTTGAATATCATGTTCAAATTTTTGTTTTGTGAAGAAGTAATTTAAAAACATTCAGGCAGTACATTACCGCTACTGCCAGCCATAACACCAACCCAATTCGGATGACGGTTAAGTGCTGAAGCACCAGCCCGAGAGCAAAAACCAGGAACGCCGCAATAAACAGCCTGAACTGCCAGATGGTGAGCTTTTCATGATAAAGGTCTTTGGGCAGCGGAATTTTCGCCTTTCCTGAAAGGTGTTTATACCGGTTATTCCAGATGATGAAGGGCAAAGTTTTGAAGGTTTTGCCGAGAATAATATTGGTAATCCAGCCCAGAAAAATAAGGGTTCCGTAAAGCATTGTGAAGCGGTAACCATCGGAATAATACACCACAGGAATCAGCAATACCGCGAGAATTAAACTCAGAAAAGAAAGAAACGTATGCTTCATCAGCAGTTCGATTCTCTTCCTTAACCGGTTTCTGAAAACATCGTAAAGGTAAAGCTGCCAGCAAATAATGCCTGCCAGAACAATGGCGGCGTATATCAGTACCCGCCCCGTTACGGCAAAGAAATAACCGTCGGTCAGGAATAAAATAAGTCCCAGATTCTGAAAGATAAACGCGTTTCTGAGGAGGTATTCTTTGGAAGATTTCCCCAGCAGAAACATCGGGACAAGCTTGGTACTCACGCCCGTAATAAGTTGCAGAAACCAGCCCGCAATGCCCATGTGCGCATGAAGTTTCAGCACTTCCAGATGACTTACCCGGAACATGGGTGTGGTTAAACTCAGATTAATGGCCAGCAAAAGCCCCACGGAAACCGTAAAAAGCAGCCAGAACGCAGAACCTGTGATGAGGAGTTTCTGTGCGGTATATCTTGTACAGATTTGGGTAGTTTTCCAGACATTGATAACGAAAAGCAGCACCGAGAACACAATCAGGGAGCCACCGGTAATCATCATCCACCCCACATCGAGATTCCAGAATTTCCAGGTAAGGAGAATAATCCCTGCGGTAAGGGTGTACCAACTCGCCGAAGCCATTTTTTCGCTGTACAGATCCTGCTCGCAAATCACTGGCAAAAGCTGGTGGGCAGCCCCGAAAATAACCATGGTTCCCCAGCCCAGCGCAGCGATATGCACAATGGTGAGCAAATGCGGCGTGAAATAGTGCTGGGTAAACGACTGCGGCGTGCAGAGCATCACGATACACAACACCAAAAAAGCTACGGCTCCCGTGGCATAAAACGGCAGTACTGCTTTGTTTCCGGGTGCTTTCCCGATGTTGATCTCTGCCATTATTTTCTGAAAATAAGCATTTTTACATCGCCTTCAGCCACGTTATGGATATGAACTGCGAAATCCTTGTCTGCCAGTTCTTCTAACAGATAAACCGGAACTCTTTTGTGATCGATGAACAGGGCGTTTCCTTCTGGAAGTTTTTCGAGTTCGCCCAAAATGGTGTGCATCGGGCCTGGCATTTCGAGACCGCGGACATCGATCCTGCGGACCTGATCATCACTGAATTTGGCTAGAAAATCACTGAATTCTTCACTGCCGTTCATCTGTAATTTACTTTCTAAAGGTTCAGCCACCTCAGCTTCTTTCTTTTTCTTCAGGAAATAGGTGTGGAATTCTTTGTCGCTGATGGTTTCCACAAACGTATCTTCGGCTTTTTCCTGTTTCAGAAGATGGATTAAAGGGGTCGGCACAAAACCGTTGATTACACAGAGAATCTCACCAGGTTTCACTTCTTTGAAACGGTGAAGGATTTCTTTCAGCGGGTCGGCACCGTCGTCGATAACAGGGCGTACGTCATAGAAATCGATATTTTCGTTTGAGGCATTTTGCAGCCACAATGGTTTCTGTTCTTCAGAAGTTTCTTCCTTAGCGGATTCTTCGCCTTCAAAAATAAATCCGAGGGGAGAAAGAACGCGTTTGAAATCATCAATGTTTGTTCCTGTCATTTTTGAAGCTTCAGCAATGGTAACGCGTGACGCCATGATTTTTCGGAGAATAGGATTCTTCAGTTTCTCCAGCGGTTTTGCAATGGAAGCAATGGCATCAACACTGCCTGGGTTTTCCTTGATAAGCTCCGAGATTTTTGTATTTACTGAAATTGTTTTCATAGGTGGTTCTTTTTTTCCTTTGCCCAAAATTCATCTTCATAATCCTCCACAGCGTCGTGGTTTTCAGCGTGAAGAATTTCACCGATCTTCCCAAGTTCCTGATCCGAAAACTTTTGCTCCAGGTAAGGGAAGAGCTGACGCTCCTCGTATCGCGTGTGATCATCGATCAACTGGGCGAGTTCAAGCAAAAGCGCATAGACTTTGGTATGGGACCTTAAATTAATCTCATTGATTTTCGCGAGGATAAGCTGGTGATCGGCCAGACCTTTCTTTACCATTTCGTCTTCTTTATCAATGAAAAGCAGTTTTTCCTCCGTTTCAAAGTGGCTCTGCAAATGGTGCAGCCAGAACCAGTGGGTGTAGCGGATCATTCTTTCGGGTTCTGTTTCGGCTTTTACACCGGTACGCAGTTTCCAGCAGAAGAGCAGCGTTGCGTAATGCTCGCGGGAAACGGGAACCAGATTTTCGTTGCGTTTGATCGGTTTCTTTTCCATGTCGGATTCTTTTATGAATATTTCACAGCAACTTCCTCATCCAGATGTAAGGCTCTTGGGAATAGGTAGTCGTTTTCGATGCGCAAATGGATATAAAGATCGTTTTCGAACTCTTTCAGTTTTTCATAAAGATAAGTAAAAGAGTTGCACGCGTTTTTCGGCGGTGTGAAATTATTCGTGATTCTTCTCAGGAAATTAAGGTCTTCGCCAGCGATTTCATGTTCTTTTAAAAGGATGCGGATCGGGTGATCCAGGGTTCCGGCGTCGTAACTTAATTCTTCTGTCGGAATGTCTTTTTTAATCAGTAACTGTCGGATCACAGGGAAAAGCACTTCTTCTTCATTCGTGATATGATTGAGCAGATCCTGCAGGAAATGATGCGTACTTGTCGCCACGCGGTGAAGTTCCGGATGATTCTCACCGTGATGTTCGGCAACTTTGATGGCCAGCCCGTTCAGGCTTTCCGCATTGTCTTTTATATAGCGGTGGTGCGTCTGAACGATATAATCTGCGAGCATGCCAAGTTCCCATTCGTCGTAATCTTTATTGTCCGGGAATTTGGTTCCGGAATCGCTGCAGCCGAAAGTCACGCCTTTTTCTTTTAAATATGCTGCTTTCTTCAGGTCTTTTTCAGGAATCGAGCCGTTTTGCGGAGTTTTTTCATCCGGGTTTTTGGCGATTTTTACTTTAAACCATTCAGGTCCCTGTTCCAGATATTCCCAGGTAAAAATATTGCCGCGTTCAGCAAGCAGTTCGTAATACAGCGGTTTCGGATCATGGTCGTTTTCAATAACGAAAGCTTCACCAGCCAACAGCGCGTCGAAATATTTGAAAACAGTCGGATGTTTCATGCGCGGCTCGAGCTGTGTTACATCTAATGTTTCCATTTCTTTTTCAACAGGATTTTTGGAGATCTTTACTTTAAACCATTCCGGTCCCTGCTCCGTATATTCCCAGGTAAAAATATTTCCACGTTCAGCAAGCAGTTCGTAATACAGCGGTTTCGGATCATGGTCGTTTTCAATAATGAAAGCTTCACCGGCAGACAGCGCGTCGAAATATTTGAAAACAGTAGGGTGTTTCATGCGCGGCTCAAGTTGGGTAACGTCTAACGTTTGTATATCGTGACTTTCCTCTGCGGGAT
>NZ_DAMBHK010000017.1:0-35575 GCF_032060305.1 Kaistella sp.
GACGCTGTTTCATCCTCTCAGAACCGGTTAAAATTACGGTTTTGCCTTCCTGGATGGCATAATAAGAAGTAAGAAATCGCATCGCAGTGCCGGCATGATGAATGTCGATGATTTCTGAATCACTTTGCAAAGCGGCTTGTAGAAGCTGGGTATCCTGAGAATTTGAAAGATTTTCGATAAGAATATTTTCAAAAAGCTGATGCAGAATTAACAAACGATTCGAAATGCTTTTCGAACCGCTGATTTCTATTGTTTTATTTTCCTTTAAGTGGGAGTGTTCTAAAACCATTGTACGGATTAAAGATTATTTTAGTTTCTCATTATTTAGGTGCCTTTTCTGATCTCTTTCTGTTTTCAGTTTCATTTTTCTGTCGAAAGCTTCCTGAAGATTGGTTCCGGTTTGGTTGGCCAAACATAGTGTTACGAATAAAACATCAGCCAGCTCTTCACCGAGATCTTTGGTTTTGTCGCTTTCTTTTTCACTCTGTTCACCGTATCTTCTGGCGATAATTCTGGCAACTTCGCCCACTTCTTCGGTAAGCATCGCCATATTGGTGAGTTCGTTGAAATAACGTACGCCAACGGTTTTTATCCATTCATCAACTTCCTGCTGCAGCTGGGTAATTTCCATAATTTATTGATAAGCGCCTATAGTTGGCGGATTGGTTCTGGTAACACCCACAATGTCTTTTAGAGTTGAGCCAAATACATAACTTGAGCTTCCTTTTCCTTTTGCAGGCGAATCTTCTTGCACCCTTAAATTCATTTTCTGCGTGAAATAATTTACAAATTTCGGATCCTGATTTTTGATGGAATTAGCGGTTGCGTATGTTGCTTTTGTACCATATTTCAGCAGCGAATAGTTAAATTCTGTCGTAAAAGTCTGTCCGGAAATTGGTTTTAATTCAACCATGTTTTCAGCAGAACCATAAATAATTGAATTATTCACTTTTAAAGTCAATGGGCCGTTTTCCAGAGCAGTTCCGTTCTGGTATTCATTAGTAGCGTAAATCCCAAGTCTTGGAAGTGCCGAATTGAAATCCCAGTAATTCGCTAAAGTTGCGTGGGTTAGCGTATAAGTTCCGCCTTTAAATATTCCTAAAGCCGACTCACCACAGTTGTTCATCACTAAATTTGAAGCGTTGAGGTTCGATTTTACCGCAAAAATTCCGAATTCCTGAAAGGTGTGAATGATGGTGTTGTTGATTGTTGCCTCCGTTTCATTCATTTCCAGACCTCTTGTTCCGCCGAAAACTTTTGCATAATTCATGGTTAGCGTAGAGCCTGTGTCGAATTTAATTCCGTTCCAGTTTTTCGGGATCGTGTCGTACCTTGGGTCGTTTCTGTCGCCACGGAAAATAACCTCCTGATTCAATTCGCCAAAAACATTGAGTTTTGCATTTTTAGAAACCTTCAAACCACTGTTTTTATGGAAATAAATCTTGGTTCCCTTCTGTATATCTAAGGTTTTGCCTTCTTCCAGTGTTAAATCTCCAAAGATTATTTTGGCTTTTTCGTTCGTCCAGTTTGTATTGTTGCTTAAAATGTTCGGATTGGTGTCTGTCTGGATAAAAAATTCAGCATCCTGAACTACGGAAAACAGCGTTACATGCTGGCTTCCGGCCGGAGTTTGAAACTGTATACGTTCTTCGGCAATCGCTTCCGGTGCGTTGGCAACCGGCGCAATTTCTACAAAAATATAAAGACTGTCTTTCTTTCTTAAAGGAATGTTGGTAAAATCGGTCCCGGCTTTGCCATCAACATTGATTCTATAGAGTGAAGACGAACCGTTTTGCAGAGAAATTTTGGGAATCATCACATCTTTATCTTCGTCGTTGTAGATTTTAACGGCATAGGTTTCGGATCGCACCTGATTATAAACGGTGTCCAGAAAGAGGGTGTCCGCAGAAAAACGAAGAAGCTGAGATGGCGCATCAAAGCTGATTTCGTCTCTGTTGCAGGACACTGCCGTTAACAGAAACCAAAACGATAAAGCCAATATGAGTTTTAATTTGTTCATTGAAGAGGTTGAATAGATATAAGTTTCAAATTTAATTAAAATAGTCGAACGGAAAAATTTTAAAATTATCATATTGAGTGTTTGTACATTAAAAAATTAATTGTACTTTTGCGGTCTAAAAATTAGCAGAGGAATATCCATTACTACTTCTGAAGCAAAACTTTAATTTATTAAAATTTTTATTATGAAAAACGGAATCCACCCGGAAAACTATAGACTTGTTGTTTTCAAAGATATGAGTAACGACGAGATGTTTCTTTGCAAATCTACTGCAGATACCAAAGATACTATTGAATATGAAGGAGAAACTTATCCATTGGTAAAAATGGAGATCTCTTCAACTTCTCACCCTTTTTACACTGGTAAAGTGAAATTGGTTGACACTGCTGGTAGAGTTGACAAATTCATGAGCAAATACAAAAAATTCGCAAAATAATTATTGCGGACTAAGAAAATATTAAAGTCTTTCAGGTTTCTGAAAGACTTTTTTTATTGTAATTTTGAAAATATAGAAATTTAAGCACTTGAAATATGCAAATCGTTTTTTCTGATGCCCAGTTTTGGGAAGATTTTTTACCCCTCACTTTTACAAGACCTGTCGCCGAAATGCGCTGCGGAATCCTTACGTTTTCCGAAAGATGGCAGAAATTATTAGAGATAAACCAGGTCTCTTTCCTTACAGAAGATTATTTGCAGGAAAAGTACAGGAAACCGGAAGATATTGAAAGTCTGTTTATTGTTCCCAATTTTCTGCCGGACGAAAATGTTTTGCAGCAAATTAAAACATTGAAATTGGGTGAAGCTTTGGTTTATGAAAACGAGCTGCTCGCCGCCAGAATCAATATGAAGAATTTCTCGCTTAATCAGATCGAGAAAATGACTGATATTCACGAAGGTGTACTTTTCTTTAAACAGCCTACAGATTTATTTTCTCACAACGAAAAAGCCATTAATTTCGATTTCGATTTGCTTACCAAAGGAAGAACTTCCGCTGAACTTTCGAACACCAACGGATTTCTGGGTGAAGCTCAGGATTTATTTATCGAAGAAGGCGCATCGGTGGAATTTTCAACTTTAAATACTAAAACCGGAAAAATTTACATCGGTAAAAATGCGGAAGTTATGGAAGGGTGTAATCTTCGCGGACCAATTGCGCTTTGTGAAGAATCGAAATTTAATCTTGGATCGAAAATATATGGTGCAACCACGGTCGGGCCTCACTCAAAAGTTGGTGGAGAAGTAAATAATATAGTGATTTTCGGGTACACGAATAAAGGTCACGATGGTTTTGTAGGAAATTCTGTTATCGGTGAGTGGTGCAATTTGGGTGCAGATACCAATTCATCAAACCTTAAAAACAATTACGCTGAGGTAAAACTCTGGAATTACAGAACCAAAAGATTCGCAAATACAGGTTTACAGTTTGCGGGATTAATCATGGGAGATCATTCTAAAAGCGCCATCAATACACAATTTAACACGGGAACTGTGGTTGGAGTTGCTGCTAATATTTTCAAAAGCGGCTTCCCGCCAAACCTCATTGAAAGTTTCTCCTGGGGCGGAATGAAAGGTGATGAAAAATTTAAACTTGAAAAAGCCTACGAAGTTGCCGAACTGGCAATGGCTCGCAGAAAAGTGGCATTTACCGAAGAAGACAGAAATATTCTGAAACATATTTACACCGAATATTAACCCACGATTTTTAACGTAGCTCAAATTGCTTATCTTTGCAAAAATTTTCTCACTTAAACCGTTTATAGCATGCAACTGTATAACACTTTAAGCGCAGAAGAAAGAGCTCAGTTAATTGATCAAGCCGGTAAGCAGCGCCTTACTTTGTCTTTCTATGCGTACGCCAAAATCTCAGATCCCAAAAAATTTCGCGACGAATTATTCATAGCCTGGAACGCACTCGATGCATTAGGCAGGATTTACGTGGCTAACGAAGGAATTAATGCCCAGATGAGTATTCCTGAAGAAAATCTGGAAGCTTTCCGCGAAACACTGGATGTGTACGATTTCATGAAAGGAATCCGCTTGAATGAAGCGGTGGAGCATGATGATCACTCTTTCTTAAAACTTACGATTAAAGTCCGAAATAAAATTGTTGCCGACGGTTTAAACGATGAAAATTTCGATGTAACCAATAAAGGAATCCACTTAAAAGCTAAAGAATTTAATACTTTACTCGAAGATCCCAATACGATTGTTGTGGATTTCAGAAATCATTACGAAAGTGAAGTCGGGCATTTTGAAGGCGCAATTACGCCCGATGTTGAAACCTTTAGAGAAAGTCTGCCGATTATCAACGAAAAATTACAGGATTTCAAGGAAGACAAAAATCTTTTGATGTACTGTACAGGCGGAATTCGTTGCGAAAAAGCCAGCGCTTACTTCAAACATCAGGGTTTCAAAAACGTGTTTCAGCTCGAAGGCGGAATCATTGAATATACGCGCCAAATCAAGGAAGAAAATCTGGAAAGCAAGTTTATCGGTAAAAATTTTGTGTTCGATCACCGGTTGGGCGAGCGGATTACCGACGATATTGTTTCGCAGTGTCACCAGTGCGGAAAACCTTGCGACAATCATACAAACTGCGCGAATGACGGCTGCCATTTACTTTTTATTCAGTGTGATGAATGTAAAGCTGCCATGGAAAACTGCTGTTCAGAAGAATGTCAGCATATTATCCATTTGCCTTTAGAAGAACAGATTAACATTAGAAAAGGAGTTAATGTAGGCAACAAAATTTTCAGAAAAGGAAAATCTCCGGCGCTGAAATTTAAGAATTCCGGTGATTTACCAAATAAACCTTTGGCAAAAAGTGAAAACAAAAATATCCGCCAGAAAATTGCCGTAAAAAAATCTTTACTTGGCAAAGCCGAACATTATTTCACCCAATCGAAAATTGCCCAGTTCTTACTGGAAAATGGTGAACTTTCAGCAGGTGATAAAGTTTTGATTTCCGGGCCGACAACCGGCGAGGAGGAAATTACATTGACACAAATTTTCGCCAACGGAAATCCATGTGAAACAGCCAAAGCCGGCGACCAGATTACTTTTTCGGTTCCGTTCAGAGTTCGTTTATCCGATAAGCTTTATAAAATTTAGCATCATGACAAAAAGCGGAAAAATAGAACTGATGTCACCTGCCGGCGACTTCACTGCCATGCAGGCGGCTTTGGATAACGGTGCAGATTCCATTTATTTCGGAGTTGAGCAACTTAATATGCGGGCACGAGCTTCCATGAATTTCACGATCGATGATTTGCCTGAAATCTCCAGAAGATGTGCTGAAAAAGGGGTGAGAACTTATCTTACTTTAAATACCATCGTTTACGATCACGACCTGTCAATCATCAAAACGCTTCTGGATAAGGCAAAAGCCGCCAATCTAACCGCGGTAATTGCGATGGACCAGGCCGTAATTTCTTATGCGAGGCAAATCGGGATGGAAGTTCATATTTCCACACAAATCAATATCACCAACATCGAAACGGTAAAATTCTATGCGCTTTTTGCTGATACGATGGTGATGAGTCGTGAGCTATCGATTACCCAAATCAAAAAAATCTGCGATCAGATCATAAAAGATGATGTGCGCGGACCTTCCGGAAATTTGGTTGAAATTGAAATTTTCGGTCACGGAGCTTTATGTATGGCGGTTTCCGGAAAATGCTATTTGAGTTTACATTCTCACAACTCTTCTGCCAACAGAGGTGCGTGCAAACAGAATTGCCGAAAAAAATATACCGTAATTGATCAAGAGTCGGGGTTCGAAATTGAGCTGGACAACGAATACATGATGTCGCCAAAAGATTTGTGTACCATTGGTTTTCTTGATCAGATCGTGGGCGCAGGCGTGAAAGTTTTAAAAATTGAAGGCCGTGGACGGGCGCCTGAATACGTAGCAACGGTCACAAAATGTTACCGGGAAGCAATTGATGCGATTGCTGATGGAACTTTCAGTCAGCAAAAAGTTGAGGAATGGATGAAACAGCTGGAAACCGTTTACAACAGGGGATTCTGGGATGGTTATTATTTGGGTCAAAAGTTGGGAGAATGGTCTGACACTTCCGGTTCAAATGCAAGTCAGAAAAAAGTTTATGTCGGAAAAGGGAGAACTTTCTACGCAAAATCCAATATTGCAGAGTTTTTAATTGAAGCTTATGATGTAAATGTGGGCGACAGAGTTCTGATTCAGGGACCTACGACCGGTTCTCAGGAAATGGTTCTTGAAGCGATGCGGGTTGATCAGAAGCCGGGTGATTTAAAAGCTTCAAAATCTGATATCATTACCTTTAAAACAGATTTCAGAATAAGGCCTTCCGACAAACTGTATAAAATCGTTGAGAATAACTGATGGTGATTATTACACTGCAGCGCGAAAAATGCATCGGCTGTAATTACTGTGCAGAATTTGCTCCCGAGTATTTCCGGATGTCGAAGAAAGACGGCAAATCTGTACTGTTGAAGACGGAAGATAAAAAAGGTTTTTACACCTTGAAAACTCCCAATTACGAAGCCTTTGATCCTTGTGAAAAGGCTGCGAAAGCCTGTCCGGTAAAGATTATTTCGGTAAAAGAAATTTAAGATGAAAAAGAGTGATCTCAGAGAAAAATATCTGAAAAAACGGGAAAGCTTTTCGAAAGAACAGGTTTTGTCGTTATCAGAAAAAATTTTTAGAAATTTTACTGATAATTTTAAGCTCAGCGAAAATCAGAAAGTTCACTGTTTTCTTTCGATTCCGGAAAAAGGAGAAGTTGATACGCAGTTGTTTTTGAATGAATTTTTTAAAAGAGATATCCGCGTTTTTGTTCCAAAAATTTACCGTAAAAAATTAATTTCGGTGGAAATTACGGCGGAAACTCCTTTGCTTAAAAATTCCTGGGGAATTTCGGAGCCCGAATCAAACGAAGATTCTGGTGAGCGCGATTTTGATTATGTACTTACCCCTTTGCTGTACTGCGATCAGCAGGGCAATAGAGTAGGATACGGCAAAGGATATTATGATGGTTTTTTTGAAACCGTAAATGCTGAGACCCTGAAGATTGGCTTAAGTTTTTTCGGGCCGGATGAAGAAATTGATGATCTTAGGGAAAACGATGTGCCGCTTGATTATTTGGTGACTCCCACCGAAGTGCTGTCTTTTTTAGGAGCGGCATCAAAATCTACAAAGTAAAATCTAAATTCTTTTTTGAATTTTACAGGGAAAAGTTTCAGCATATACTGTGCGGTTTTTTCAAAAATGCCTATCGATTTATTTTTCTGATCGAAATATTCAACATCAAATTTTGCAAAATCCAGTGTATCGGTGCCAATAATTTCCTTTGAGACGGTGATGTTCCCAACTTTTGCTGTTTTTACCTTGAAGCTGTCGAGCTGCTTCAATAGCGGCTGAAGTTTAGTTGAGTCGTCTTCTGAAAAGTAGCTTTTCATTTGCGAATAAATTACAGAATCGATTTCTGTATCGCGGTTTCCGGAAGTGTAAAGCGTCGAAAGATCGAGCAATTCCTGGATTTTCTGCTTGGTAATAAATGAGATTGCCTGCGCGCTGTCCATCTTTGTCACGGGATAGGAAACCGTGTTTTTATTGTTTCTAATCTTTTCCAGGTCCGAAAGTTCGGTAACTTCTTTCTTACACGAAAAAACGATAAAAACCAATGCCAGAAGCAGCGGAACTGTTTTAATTATTTTCTTCATCGTTGTCGATTTTAAATTTAATCATTACTATTTTTCCTGAGTTATCAGTCTGTGTATCAATCACTTCAAGTTTTTCCAGTGACGTGGAGGGTAAGGTCACCAAATTGATATAGCGCTGCTTATCCATGGTTTCAACACCATAAAATTGGTTGTCGAAAACCTGATAAATTAACGCATGATCGCTGATGAGATAGTTTAAGCTTACTCTTTTCTTCTTTAAATCTTTCAGTGATTTCGAATAATAGAAAAGCATAATCGCATAATCGTTGGGTTTCAGCTCAATATTTTCGGCTTCGGGAGCTGTTTCCAGATTTCTCTGGATGGTATCGGTTCTGTAAAAAGGTGAAGAAACCACCATGGTAAGCGATTTGGATTTCGTTGTGTACACAAATGGCTCATTAGGCTTTGCTACATAAAGGATGGGGGTTTCGTTTTCCTTAAGAATCTGTACCTGTAGTTCGGCGTTGATTTTTGAATTTCTGTCGGCATCAATAAAACTGTAATAATATTTTTTACTGAAAATTTCATCTTTAAAACCTAAAAGTCCTGCCAGAATTGCCAAAATTGCGGAAATACCAAGCCAGATGTATTTTTTTACAAGAGAAAATGTAGATTTATTTTCTGAAATATCATACGTCGACAATTCTTCCTTTTTTATTTCATTCGGTTGATTATCAATATTGTTCTTTTGTAAAATAGATTTTTCTTCTACTAAATTTGTCTCTTTTGGTATTGATATTTGAGGGATTTCTTCTTTTTCAGGATCCGGTTCTAGGATTGGTGTTTTTTCAACTTCTTTTTCAAGTTCGTCAATTTCAGAGTCCTGTAATTCTTCGTAATCTTTAAGGATTTCATCTGCAAAAAGATGGTTCTTTTTAAAGTCATACCATGACACGTAACCCGCATAAACAGAGAGAATATTTAGCATATCAATGCGTGGGAGTTTCGTGACAGGGTAATTTTTAAAGTAGGTGTAAAAAGACTTTTCGCTGATATTTCCTTTAGCCTTTTTTCGTAGGTCTTCCTGAAAATAGATGATATCAATTCCCTTCCATTTTGAAATTTCATCAAATGAAGGGCTGTGATCTTTCAGATACTGAGACTGAACCTCAGATTTCAGCTGTTCGAAGTGTAATAAATCTAAATCGCTCAATTGCTAAAAATTACGTAATGAATTGATTATCAAATATCTTTTTTTGTAAAACAATTTTACAAATATATTACAATTAATTTTCTAATACAAATTTAATTCTCACCATACCTTTGTCCTGTTCAAAATGATAAATGAGAACACAAACAAATTAGTAAACAAAACAATTAAATTTAATTTATTATGAAAAAGTCATTATTCGTAGCTGGTATCGCTGCTTTAGCTCTTGTAGCTTGTAAAAAAACTGAAACTGTAGAAACTGCTAACGCAACTGATTCTGCTGCTGTTGCAACTGTTGACTCTGCTGCTGCTGTAGTTGATTCTGCTGCTGCTGTTGTTGATTCTGCTGCTGCTGTTACTGCTGAAGCTGGTGCTGCTACTGTTGAAGCTGCTGGTGATGCTGCTAAAGCTGCTGGTGAAGCTGCTACTGATGCTGCTGCTGAAGTTAAATAATTTAACTCCACGAGTACAAAATAACCGTTTCTCTCAGAGAAGCGGTTTTTTTATGCTTTCAATTTAGCTTTTGTCGTAGAATTTCATAACAACTTATTGCCACGGCGTTGCTTAAATTTAAAGAGTCTATACTGCCGGCCATAGGGATCAGGGTGTTTTTTCCTTTTCCAATCCAAAAATCGCTAAGTCCGGAATGTTCGGTACCAAAAAGAAGTGCACTGTTGCCTTTAAAATTTTGCTGATCGATATGCTCTGCGCTTTCATCCATTAAAGTGGTGAAAATATTAAACCCTTTTTCCTGTAGAAATTCTAAAAGCTCTTCATTTGCTGATTGAAATACTTTCATTCCGAAAAGACAGCCAACACTCGATCTTATAACATTTGGATTGTAAAAATCAACCTTCGGATCGGTGATGATTAACGCTTCAATCCCGAAAGCCTCACAACTTCTTAATATTGCACCTAAATTTCCCGGCTTTTCGATGCTTTCAACGATAATGACAGAGGAGTTTTCTTTAGGAAGAAATGTATTTAATTTAGGATATTTGGATTTATATATGCCGATAATTCCTTCTGAACTACCGCGATACGCGATTTTATCGTATACTTTTTCAGAAACCAGATTGATTTTGCCTTTTGGAAAGTCTTCACGGTAAATGCTTTCGCAGATAAAACATTCCTGCAATTCAAAACCGAAATTTGTGGCCATTGTATTTTCCTGCTGCCCTTCAACCACAAAAGTTCCGGATTTTTTTCTGAAACGGTTGTCGCTTAGTAATCGGTTGAGGTTTTTTATTTTTTCGTTGTGGAGGCTTTCAATTAGCATAGTGCAAATTTAGTAATTTCTATTCACCGAATTCTATTTGATTTTCAGCGTTTTCAACCAGCCCTGAGGAAAGGTTTTTTCTGTTTTTGGCTCCGAGCAACTTTAACTTCTGAGTCTGTGTTACAAGGTTGTCTTTTCCGCTGGCTAACTGTTTGAAGGCATCGGTGTAAGAGCTTTTGGCCAAATCTATATTTTTGCCTACTTTTTCGAGATTTTCAACAAAACTTACGAATTTATCGTAAAGTTTTCCGCCCCGCTCAGCGATTTCAAGGGCATTTGCATTTTGATCTGCCCGTTTCCATACATCGGAAATCAGCTTCAGGTATGCAATAAGATTGGTCGGACTCAAGAGAATAATATGTTTGTGATAAGCATAATTCCAGAGTTGGGAATCGTACTGAACTGCAGTAAGAAATGCAGGTTCCACTGGAACAAACATGATTGTAAAATCCAGGGAATCTTTTAGATCATCGTATTTTTTCTGTGAAAGCGAGTCGATGTGTTTTTTAAGCGCACCGATATGAAGTGCAAGATTCTGTTTCCTTTCTTCCTCATTTTCAGCAGAAACCATTCTTTCATAAGCGTTTAGAGAAACTTTTGAATCAATGATAATTATCTGATTTCCTGGAAGTTTTAAAACAAAATCCGGTCTTTGATTTTCTCCGTGTTCATTTTTTATATGATATTGCGAGAAATATTCACGGTCTTTTGTTAAGCCCGAATCTTCCAGAATTCTTTCAAGAATCATTTCACCCCAGTCGCCCTGGGCTTTCGTTTGGCCTTTCAGGGCTGTTGCGAGATTGTTTGCTTCCTGACTTACTTTGTGGGTTTGTTCCATCATCAATTTGATGGTGTTATTCAATGAAAATCTTTCGCGCGCTTCATTTTCATAGACTTCGTTTACTCGCTTTTTAAAAGTCTCGAGATTCTCGCCCAGTGGTTTCAGCAGCAGATCGAGGTTTTCCCTGTTGGATTCGGTAAATTTTTTGGATTTTTCTTCCAGAATTTCGTTGGCAAGATTTTTAAATTCGTTTTTCGCCATTTCCTGAATCTGTTCGATTTCGGCTTTCTGGTTGTTTAGTGCTTGCTGTAAGCTGTTATTAATCGCCGAAAGTTCAGCATTTCGCCCAAATATTTTTTGATTTTCACCTGTTAAAATTTCAATTTGTGAATGCTGTTTTGCGTTTAATTCGCGAAGCTCCTGAAACTGATTTTTCAAAGCATGATGCACTGCAGAAATACTGGCGATTTCATTTTTAAGATCATTTAAAAGATTAGCTTGATGAAAATTTACTTCTTTTTCGTTTTGGTATAAATTAGTCAATTCACTGATTTTCAGTTGTGTGTTTTGTAAATCAGCATTTGTGCGGATGAAATTAGTGTTGAGTTCATCAAAAATTTCGCGCGGAATATTTCGGGATTTCAAGATAAGATAAAGTATAAGGCAGCCTAAAACTGCGCCGATAATAAGACCGGTAAATAAAGAAAAGATTTCCATATTTCAAAAATAGGCAGAAAAAAGTGACTTTTTTGCGTTAAGTGAAAATTTACGGAGCTTCCTTGGAAATCTTTTTATGGTATTTGAGATGCATTGGAAGGGCCGCAGAACCGTACCATGGTAATATTTCTACTTCGAACACACCCGATTTAATCGTTGGATCATTCTGTAACAATTTATTTGCTTCATCTTCGGTTTTTACATCCAAAAGAAAAATCCCACGATACCCAAGTGAGTTTTTTGTCGCAAACGGACCAGCCATTTTTAGTTTTCCCGCTTTTTCCATTGCTGTCATATTAGAGAAATGTCCTTTAAAAAGTTCGGCTCTTTCTGTTTTATCAGTGATTTTTGCATCGTTTGGTCCGGTTTTCAGCATCACGAGCATATAGTTTTTCATTCCTCTTTCGTCTGCACCCAGTGAATCGGCAAGTTTCTGGTCAAAATTGGAAGACATTTCATTCAGAATTGGTTTTGCTTCTTTTTCTTTTGGCTTAACAGCACAGGAAAAAAGGTAGAGAGAAATCACTGATAACAAGAGAAGGTTTTTCATGATGTCGGTTGTTGTTTTTTCAGTTTGTGGATTTAATCTTTAATTCTCAAAAATTCCTTTGCAAGTTCGATCATTTTGGGATCGCCGGTATATTTTCCGTGTTCATCCGAGAGTTTAACCGTCGGAATCCAGTCTCCGTTCACCGATTGCGCCGCTATAAGTTTCATTACAATGTTCATCGGTTTTACGCCTACATCGTTGGTAAGATTGGTTCCGATTCCGAAAGAAATACCAATTTTTCCTCTGCAGGCGTGGGTAATTTCTGCTACTTTTTCCAGATTCAGCCCATCAGAAAAAATGATGTATTTAAATAATGGATTAATTCCGTTCTGCTCGTAATGGGCAATGGTCTTTTCTGCAAATTCAATAGGATCGCCGCTGTCGTGCCGCACGCCGTCGAAAAGTTTTGCAAACTTCTTATCAAACTGCTGGAAGAAAACTTCTGTGGTGTAGGTATCAGAAAGCGCTACACCGAGGTCGCCCCGGTAAACATCCACCCAATGTTCCAGCGACAGAGCGTTCGCCATTTTAAAACCATATTCTGCGGCGTGGAACATAAACCACTCGTGGGCGTGTGTGCCAATGGGTTTTACACCGTATTTCATTGCAAAATGTACATTGGAAGATCCCGTAAATTTTGAGGATTTATTTTGTGTTAAGGCATCTACAACCAAGTCATGAACCTGATAAGAATGCCGGCGGCGGGTACCAAATTCAGCGAAGTTAACCCCCAGATTATCGAGTTCTTCGGCTTTTTCAAGTGTATTTCGTATTACGGTTTCGTCGGAATCCCTTTCTATTCCGTTCATTACATAATGAAGTTCAGAAATTATAGCCAGCAAAGGAACTTCCCACAAAATGGTTCGGTACCATTCGCCTACAACGGTAACCTCCAAATCGTTTTCTGTCTGTACGATCTGCACTTCGGAAGGATCGTACTGGTAGCCTGCCAGAAAATCGAGATAAGGCAAATCGAGATATGGACAGGTGTTCCGCAGATATTCTTTCTCTTCTTTGGTGAGTTTCATTTCTGCCATGGCATTGACCGATTTGCGCAGTTCCTCATCAAAACCTTTGGGGAAATGGTGTTTTCCGCGGTTGATGAAGCTGTATTTAACTTTTTCACTCGGAAAAAGTTTTACTACCGCGTTCTGCATTGTGATTTTATAAAAATCGTTGTCGAGGATTGATTTTAAACGGACTTCGCTCATGGGTGAGAAATTTTCTTTAACAAAAGTAAAGATTCAAAACAAAAAAATCGTCTTGTGAGAGACGATTTTTAAACTAGATTTGTTGCACAATTATTTGCCGAGGTACGAATTGTACATCCAAACTTCTTTTTCCTGCTCGGTAATGTAGTCGCTCATTTGTGAGTTTGTACCCTCGTCGCCAGCATTTTCTGTCATTTCAAGGATGTCGCGCTGAAGATCGATGACAGTTTTAAAAGAAGCCAAAATGTTTTCTACACACTTGGTACCATCAGATACTTCGATACTTTCTTTAATTGTTGAAAGCTTTAAATAGTCAGAATAATTATGATGAGGCACAGTCCCAAGTGTAAGGATTCTTTCCGCGATTTCATCTATTTTAAGGACTAAATTATTATATAGTTCCTCGAATTTTGGGTGAAGTGTAAAGAAATCATTTCCTTTAATGTTCCAGTGTGCGCCACGCGTATTTTGATAGAATACAGAATAGTTGGCAAGCAATTCGTTTAATTTTTCGGCGATGGCTTTGCAGTCTTTTTCCTGCAGCCCAATGATCGTAGCGTTTTTCATAATTTTTTTACTTTTAACAAAGTTACGAAACCCTTTATGTCTTACAAAATATCAGCGATTGAGTTTAGCTATGAGTAAGAATTTATAGTTTTATAAACTTAAACGATTTTACCGAATCAGGAGTTTTAACAGAAAGAATATAGGTTGACGCCGGCAAATGACTCACATTAATCCTTCGTTCGGACGAGGTGAAGAGTAACTTACCGCTCAAATCGAAAATAAATATTTTTTCAATATTTATTTTATTGGTTTTGATGTTGATGAAATCTTTTGTCGGGTTTGGATATACACTTAAGTCGCGGTTGATTTCTTCAGTTCCCAAATCTTTAGCTAAAATTACAGGCTCACGAAAAAATGATATTTCCATCAGTTCTTTCGGCAGTTCTTCAAAAACATAGGCTTCGCAGGTGTAAGTGCTGAAATCTTCGTCTTCTACATTATTGATATGGAAGGTTTCTGTGGTTACTGGTGTTTTTTTGTCTAAATCCTTAAACCATGCAAAAGCATAATCATCTCCGGAAATGGATTGAGAAATAGCTACCGGATTTCCCAGCGAGGCGTAAACGGTTTTTGGTTCATCGTATCTTTGGGGCGAATACGTAAAATCTGCCAGTTTTTTTTCTCTCAGAATAAAATTTTTGATGTTCTGTCTCGTAAATTTATTGTTTTCCAGAAACGTAAGCGGCGGAATGTTTTCAGGGATTTCACCCGAAAGTTTATTACCGGTAAGAGAGAGCATCTGCAGTTTTTCCAGTTGAAGCAAGGCGGTAGGGAAATTGCCTGAAATTAAATTGTTGTCGAGATAAATCTGCTCCAGATTCTTTAAAATCAAAAGGCTTTCGAAACCGCCAGAGATTTTATTGCCGGACATATTTAGATGAACCAAATTTTTCAGTTGCGATAATTCGGCCGGAAATTCTGTTATTTGATTGTTTTGAAGAGAAAGCCATTCCAGGTTTTTAAGATTTGGTAAAGCTGATGCATAATTTGCGGAAAACTTATTATTGCTTACCTCGAGGGTGCGTAAAGAATTTAGTGATCCTATTTCTGATGGGATTTTTGTGAGTTGGTTTCCTGAAAGATTAAGATCGGTGAGTTGAACAAGCGGAGATAAATTACTGAAATTTTGAGTCAGTGTATTGTTGCTTAAATTGAGCGATTCAAGATGAGCCAATGATGAAATTTTCTGTGGAATTGATGTAAGGCCCGTGCGCGATAAATCCAAAACTTTAATTCCGCTGAAATTCTGCAGAAAAGCATCAATATCAACAAAAGTGAACTGATTATTACCGAGAGAAAGTTCTGACAAATTCGAAAGCGGAAGGATTTGCGAGGTAGGGTCGCCTGTTAAACGGTTGTTGCTGATGTCGAGACGGACAAGATTGCTCAGTGAAGCCACCGACGGAGAAATTTCTCCGGAAAGCTGATTGGAGCTCAAATCCAGTTTCTGTAATTTAGAAAAACCTGAAATGGTGGGGAAATTTCCTTTCAAAGCATTGCCGCGAAGGTTAATTTCGGTTACATTTCCGTTTTTAATTTGTACTCCATACCAGTTTTTGGGGTCTTTATCCAGATCCCATTTCTGGCTCCACTGATCACCGGAAGTGCTGTTGTAAATATTGATGAGCGCTGTTCTTTCCGCAAATGAAATGCTCCACTTCTGCGAAAAACATAGCTGCGACAAGAATAAAAAAAATAGAAATTTCTTCAAAGATGCTGTGTTTTTTGGTTTACAAATATATATTAAAACTTAAAACACGCGGGATACGATATTAAAAATTTGCATATTTGCGCCAAAGAATGATTACGCTGTTATGAGAAAGTATGTGTTTTTGGCTGTTGCAGTAATAGTCATCTATTTTTTTCAGTCTTTTTTTCTGGCCACTGGCGGAATTGGGGCCGACAGTTTGTCTTATTTTGGAATCGCTTCGGATTTACCGGAATTAAAAACCAACCTTTTCCCATTGGGATTTCCGTTTCTAATAAAGATTTTTCATTTCGTTTTTCAGGATTATTTCTGGGCAGGGAAAATGCTGAATATTTCGATGGTGATCATTATTCTAGTATTTTCCTATGTAAAGAAATTTTATTTCCGGGAAACGGTTTTGCTTTTTGCAGCTAAAACCTTTTTTTTCGCCTTTAATTTGGTGATTTCTGAAGGACCTTTTCTTTTTCTGCTTTATTTTCTGTTTTATCTTTTTCATGAGCGATTTCAGGAAAAAATCAGTTCGACACGTTTCGTGTTTTGGGCTTCTGCAATCCTGATCTTATTATTTATGGTTCGTTATTCTGGAATCTATATTTATTTGGGCACTGGAATTTTTTGGCTTTGGATGCTTTTTAGAAGGCGGCTTTTCGAGTTCCAAAAAGATATTTTAAAAGTTTTAGTGTTTTCGGGCGCCGGAATTTTGGCGTACCTCGCTTTTAATTATTTAATGTACGGAAGTTTCACCGGGGAACATCTGCGCGGAGCACCGGCACAGATTTATCCCGTTTATGTTTTGCGCAATATCCTGGCGATGGTGAATGTGATAGATCCTTTCATAGGAATTAAACCGGCTTCTAACAGTATCATAAGTATTGCTTTTCAGGTGGGGCTTATGTTAATCGACTTATTGTTGCTGCGGTATTTTGTAAAGTTGGTGAAGCGTAAAAAAGATAACCTGCAGATGGAATTTCATTATTTGCTTTGGATTATTGCCGGAATCTATATTGTTACCATGTTTACATCTGGATTTTATCAGCAGATTGAGGAACTGAATGTAAGAATGCTTGCTGCAGCCAATTTTTGCATAGCCTTTTCTTTTCTGATTATTTACTTCAAAGATTTACAGTCAGATAAATTTATTTTCAGGATGGGTACTTTCTTTCTCATCTTTTTAACGGCTTACAGTCTGAAAAGTCCGGAAAATTATCTTAAGAACAAAAGAATAATCGAACTTCAGATGCCAGAGTTTAAGAATAGAAAATATCTTTTTGATGATGAAAAAGAGGTAAAGAATGTTACGGTATATCATATTCCTGTGCTCAACATATCTTTTACCTATCAACATACTAACAAACAGAAAGGAGAGTGGAAGCAGTCTATCGGAGGCACCGTAAATCCGCAGATCAAATGGTTGAAGTATGACACAATTAAGGATAAGAAACAGGTTTTATATACTTCTGAGTTAAATTTAGACCAAGATTAAAGGTTTTTTGTATGAAAAAGAATTTTATTATTTCGAAAGCTGTATTCTTTGTAATCTGCCTGATTTATTTTTTTATAATGATTTCGAAAACGGATGGGAATTTCACCTACCTGCTCGATGACGCTTATATCCATCTTGCAATAGCTAAAAATTTTGCGCTGTATGATGTATGGGGAATGACGCCACATGCCTTTTCGTCGTCGTCTTCATCGCCTGTGTTTACTTTCGTGATATCGGTTTTTATAAAAATCTTTGGAAATTCTGCGCTTATTCCGCTTGCAATTAATGTGGTTTGTGCCTCTGGAATACTCTTTTTTCTGACAAAATATTATAGCCGTTTTTCAACCAAAACGACATTTGTAGTGTCTGCTGTGTTGGTAACTGTTTTTTCTGCGGCGCTACATCTGCAATTATTCTCCGGAATGGAGCATTTGCTTCAGGTTTTACTGGTGGTGCTCAATATTTATTTTTTAACAGATTGGGTTCAGGGGAACTTTAAAAATTCTAAACCAATGTTCTTTTTTTATGCAACCCTGTTGTTTCTGGGGCTAGTGCGGTTCGAGATGATGTTTTATTTCGTGTCGCTTGCATTCTTTTTATTATTAACAAAGAAATTCCGGGAAGCGGTTCTGGTGCTCCTCTTTGGTTTTTTTCCTGTGTTTATATTCTGTTGGTTCAATTATCAGCATACAGGACACTTGTTTCCAAATTCAGTTGTTGTAAAGGGTGCGGCGATTGATTTTTCCGGTAATATTTTAGCTCAGTTGCGCGATCTTTTTTTAACTGCATTTCAAAACCGTAGTTTTTATAAAAGATGTCTTCTGCCGTTGCTGCTGCTCAGCGCTGTTTTAATCATTGATTACAGAAACAAAAAATCATTCAAAGGGTTTATTTCAAATAATTTTCTGTTATTGGCATGGGGCACTACAATGCTTTTGCACAGTATTTTTGCGGATCTAAAAAGTATTCTTCGGTACGAAGCGTATTTAATGGTGGCTTTTGCGATGCTGATCATACCCAGGCTTACCGCTTATTTCGAAAATTTCAAAAAAGTATATAAGATCAACATTCTTCTTACCTTCTTAATCGCAGGCAATACTTTACTTATGATCTCGAAAATGGTGTTTTCGCACAAAATTTTGCTTTATGGTTCGAAGAATATTTATGAACAACAGGTTCAGGGGGGCAAATTTTTACAGGCCTACTATAATGATTCCAAAATCGTGGCTAATGATATTGGAGCCATTTCTTATTTTACAGAGATCCATTTATTTGATATCGTAGGACTTGGCTCGCCACAGATTATGGAATTTAACCAGCGACCAGATTATTCCGCCCGTACTTTTGGAGCATTTGTAGGTGACTACAGCCGGAAGCACCATTATGAAATTGCCATCGTTTATAAAGAGTGGCTTTGGGGGTATGTGCCGAAAGACTGGGAGGAAGTGGCGGTCTTCACGATTGAAAGCAATGCAGTAGTATCGCAGCCCGATGTTACCATTTACTGTATTAATCCTGCAATTAAAGAATCTTTGAAAAACAATATCAGAAAGTTTAACTGGAATAAAAATGTAAAAGTAAAGATTATTGAATAGTATTGAGCATCACAACATTATATATAGCCTGTGCAATATTAATTATGTAAGATATTTAGTGATAACCTATTGTGGATTAAAAAATATTACTTACTTTTGCACCCTAAAATAAAAAGCAATTAAATGCCTACTATTCAACAATTAGTTAGAAAAGGAAGAGTCGCACTTACCAAGAAGAGTAAATCGGCTGCACTTGATTCCTGTCCACAAAGACGAGGTGTATGTACAAGAGTATATACTACCACCCCGAAGAAACCTAACTCTGCACTTAGAAAAGTTGCAAGGGTAAGACTTTCTAACGGTAAAGAAGTCAACGCTTATATCCCGGGCGAAGGACACAATCTTCAAGAGCACTCGATAGTATTGGTACGCGGAGGAAGGGTGAAAGACCTACCGGGAGTACGTTATCACATTGTTCGTGGAGCTTTGGATACCGCAGGAGTAAACGGAAGAACTCAGAGAAGATCTAAGTACGGAGCTAAGAGACCAAAACCAGGTCAGGCAGCTGCAGCACCAGCAAAAGGTAAGAAAAAGTAATCATTAATTTTTAAAGAAACGAACAATGAGAAAGACGAAAGCGAAAAAAAGACCGTTGTTACCGGATCCTAAATTTAATGATCAGCTGGTAACGAGATTTGTAAACAATTTGATGTTAGACGGTAAAAAATCTATCGCATTCAAAATTTTCTATGATGCTTTAGATATCGTAGAAAGCAAAAAAGGAGATAATGAAAAAACTTCTTTGGAAATCTGGAAAGATGCTTTAACCAACGTGATGCCTCACGTAGAAGTACGTTCAAGAAGAATCGGTGGTGCAAACTTCCAAATTCCAATGCCAATCAGAGCAGATAGAAAAATTTCTATGGCAATGAAATGGTTAATTAAATATTCTAAAGCAAGAAACGATAAATCAATGGCTCAGAAATTAGCTGCTGAAGTTATCGCTGCTGCAAAAGAAGAAGGTGCTGCGTTCAAGAAAAAAACTGATACGCACAGAATGGCTGAAGCTAACAAAGCATTTTCACACTTTAAATTCTAATCTGAAATGGCAAGAGATCTTAAATTTACAAGAAATATCGGTATTGCTGCTCACATTGACGCAGGTAAAACCACCACAACAGAAAGAATTTTGTTTTACACAGGTAAAACCCACAAAATCGGAGAGGTTCACGAAGGTGCTTCTACAATGGACTGGATGGAGCAAGAAGCTGAAAGAGGTATTACTATTACTTCTGCAGCAACTACCTGTACTTGGAACTTCCCAACCGATCAGGGAAAAACTCTTCCTGAAACTAAAGGTTACCACTTTAACATTATCGATACACCGGGACACGTTGACTTTACCGTAGAGGTAAACCGTTCTCTTCGTGTACTAGATGGTTTGGTATTCCTTTTCTCTGCAGTAGATGGGGTTGAACCACAATCTGAAACCAACTGGAGACTTGCGGATAACTATAAAGTTGCTCGTATGGGATTCGTAAACAAAATGGACAGACAAGGTGCTGACTTCCTTAACGTGGTAAACCAAGTTAAAGAAATGTTAGGATCTAACGCAGTTCCAATCGTTTTACCAATCGGTGCTGAAGAAGATTTCAAAGGGGTTGTAGACCTTATTAAAAACAGAGCAATCGTTTGGGATGAAGCAGGACAAGGTGCTACTTTCGAGATAGTTCCAATCCCTGATGATATGAAAGACGATGTGTTGCTTTACAGAGAAAAATTAGTAGAAGCAGTAGCTGATTACGACGAAACTTTGATGGAGAAATTCTTCGAAGATCCAGATTCTATCTCTGAAGATGAAATCAACGAAGCATTAAGAAAAGCAACCATCGATTTGTCTATCATTCCGATGACTTGTGGTTCTTCATTCAAAAATAAAGGAGTTCAGTTCATGCTTGATGCAGTTTGTAAATATCTTCCTTCTCCAATGGATAAAGACGATATCAAAGGAACTGATCCAAGAACAGACGCTGAAATTACTAGAAAACCAGACGTAAACGAACCATTCTCCGCATTAGCATTTAAAATTGCAACTGATCCTTTCGTAGGAAGATTAGCATTCTTTAGAGCTTATTCCGGGAAACTAGATGCGGGATCTTATGTATTGAACACAAGATCTGGTAACAAAGAAAGAATTTCTAGAATCTACCAAATGCACGCTAACAAGCAAAATCCAGTAGAAGTTATTGAAGCTGGTGATATTGGTGCTGCTGTAGGTTTTAAAGATATCAAAACTGGAGATACATTAGCAGACGAAAAGAACCCAATCGTTCTAGAATCTATGGTTTTCCCTGATCCAGTAATCGGTATCGCTGTTGAACCAAAAACTAAAGCTGACCAAGATAAAATGGGTAACGCTCTTGCTAAATTAGCAGAAGAAGATCCTACTTTCACAGTGAAAACTGACGAAGCTTCTGGACAAACAATCATTTCCGGTATGGGTGAGCTTCACCTCGACATTATTGTTGACCGTATGAGAAGAGAGTTCAAAGTTGAAGTAAACCAAGGTCAACCTCAAGTAGAATACAAAGAAAACCTTACCATGGTTGCTAACCATAGAGAAGTTTACAAAAAACAATCTGGTGGTAGAGGTAAATTTGCAGATATCGTATTCGAAATTGGTCCTGCAGAAGATAACAAAGCTGGTCTTGAATTCGTAAATGAAATCAAAGGAGGTAACATTCCAAAAGAATTTGTTCCTGCAGTAGAAAAAGGTTTCAAAGAAGCAATGAAAAACGGTCCACTTGCTGGATTCGAAATCGATGGTATCAAAGTAGTATTGAAAGACGGATCTTTCCACCCAGTGGATTCTGACCAACTTTCCTTCGAACTTGCCGCTAAGATGGGCTTCAAAGAAGCTGGTAAGAAAGCGAAACCTGTTATCATGGAACCAATTATGAAATTGGAAGTAGTAACTCCGGAAGAATACATGGGAGACATCGTAGGAGATTTGAACAGAAGAAGAGGTACTGTAAACGGTATGGACGACAGAAACAACGCGAAAGTAATTAAAGCATTCGTTCCACTTTCTGAAATGTTCGGATACGTAACCTCACTTAGAACCCTTTCATCTGGTCGAGCAACTTCTTCTATGGAATTTGAAAAATACGAAGCAGCACCTACAAACGTTGCCGAAGACGTAATCGCTAAAGCAAGAGGTTAATATTAAAATTTAGATTAAAATGTCACAAAGAATCAGAATAAAATTAAAATCTTACGATTACAATTTGGTAGACAAATCTGCTGAGAAAATCGTGAGAACGGTAAAAGCGACTGGTGCTGTTGTAAACGGACCAATTCCATTGCCAACTAACAAGAGAATCTTCACCGTGTTGAGATCTCCGCACGTAAACAAGAAGGCAAGAGAACAGTTCCAGCTTTCAGCTCACAAGAGATTGATGGACATCTATTCTTCTTCTTCTAAAACTGTAGATGCGCTAATGAAATTAGAGCTTCCTTCAGGAGTTGATGTAGAAATTAAAGTGTGATTGTGGCGGCTTGCTTTTAGCCAATCGCTATTAGCCTTCAGCCAGAAACTACTATGCTATGATAGAAATTCCCTTTTCGCAAGAAAAGGGAATTTTTTTATAGATTTACATCACAAATATAATGAATGAAGAATCTGTACGCTGCCTTTATGCTCATTTCTGTTGGTTTCTATGCCCAAACCAACCGCTTTATTTACGATTATCAATATAAATTAAGTGCGGAAGATACGCTGACAAAACAAGCCTACTTTCATCTGGATGTAAACTCCGATAAATCCTATTTCTACGAACGTAAGTATTTTATTGCAGATTCGCTTCAAAAAGCCAATCAACCTTTTGGGCTCGAAGGAAAGATGACGGACCTTTTGTCCAGGGACAGAAAAGGTGGCAAAGTTTCTACCATCACATTTAAAGGATTTGACAGTTTTTTAATGAAAGACCAACCGTCTCAGAACTGGAAAATACATCAGGAAACCAAAAGGTTAGGCAACCTGAAACTACAGAAGGCAACAACGACGTGGAGCGGCAGAAATTGGGAAGCTTGGTTTGCTGCTGAAATTCCCTTGCAGGAAGGTCCTCACAAATTCTCCGGACTTCCGGGATTGATCGCTGAATTGAGCGATGACGGCAATAATTTCAGCTTTAAACTCATCCGTTCTCAATTGATAAAACAAACGTCCGTCGTCGACCTGTATAACAATCAGTTCATAAAACCGGTTGAAATTTCCTACGCACAATATGAGAAGATGCTCCTTCAGCATTATAAATCACCCTTGCAAACCCTCATTACGCGGGAAATTGATTATAAAAAAAGTCCGCTGATCACCGAAGACGGAACAAAGATCGACAATGAGCAAAAATTCCGCGCCTACGAAACCGCAGAGCGATATCGAATCAGAAAATATAATAACCCTTTGGAATTAAGTCTTAAAATTAGTTATCCTGATTAGTAATTAAATATTTAACGTCCGTGTCGAACAAAGAGGAAATCTTTTGTAATGTTCTCTTTCTGAATAACATCCATAGAAATTTAGCATCGTATTTCTTTTTTTATCATCGAAATAAAAATCAATAAAAATGGATAACGAACAAAACAAAAATTTCTTTGACCGTTTTTCCGAATGGGAACAGCTGCAGCTGGAAGTCCCTCTGGGTTTTTGATTGCATTGATTTTAAATTATAATATGGGCAGGAACTGGGGTCCAATAAATAAACGCTTCCGGACCTAAAAATGACATTTTCCGCCCAAATTAAGCGAAATCCTTTTGCTTTCATAATCAATGACTTCAGAACTTCAGCAGGCGCTGAAGTTTTTTGCATTTTTCGCAAAATATTTTTAACTCACTGTTTGTCAATTCAAAAAAACTTCATACATTTGCACACTCAATTTAGGGAAGAAGTATGCCTATTTCAGAAATAGAAATCACCTAAACCTCGATTGACAAACGTGAACTTAATATAATATATAAATAATGTCAGGTATTATTGGTAAAAAAATCGGGATGACTTCCTTGTTTGACGAAAATGGCAAAAACATGCCATGTACAGTTATTCAAGCTGGTCCTTGCTCGGTTTTACAGGTCAGAACCATAGAAAAAGATGGGTACAAAGCTGCTCAGCTTGGTTTCGATGACAAGAGTGAAAAGAACGTTGGTAAAGCGTTAGCCGGCCATTTCAAGAAGGCTGGTTCTGCTCCAAAAGCTAAATTGGTAGAATTCTATCATGAATTCGTAGACAAATTAAGCGTTGGAGATGAAGTGAAAGTTGATTTGTTCGCAGAAGGCGAATTTGTTGACGTTACAGGAACTTCAAAAGGTAAAGGTTTCCAAGGGGTTGTTAAAAGACACAACTTCGGTGGGGTAATGCAAGCGACTCACGGACAGCACAACAGATTAAGAGCTCCTGGTTCTATCGGTGCAGGATCCGACCCGTCAAGAGTATTCAAAGGAATGCGTATGGCAGGTAGAATGGGAGGTAAGCAAGTTACTGTACAAAACCTTCAAGTGTTAAGAGTAGATGAAGAACAAAATCTTTTAGTAGTAAAAGGTGCTGTTCCGGGAGCAAAAAATTCTTATGTAATTATCAGAAAATGGAACTAGTAGTATTCAATACATCAGGAAAAGAAACCGGAAGAACAGTTCAGTTAGACGAGGCAATCTTCGGAATTGAGCCAAATCAGCACGCGGTTTACTTAGAAGTGAAACAATACCTTGCTGCACAAAGACAAGGGACACATAAATCAAAAGAAAGAAGCGAAATTACAGCTTCTACTAAAAAGCTTAAAAAGCAGAAAGGATCTGGATCTGCAAGATACGGGGATATCAAATCTCCTACATTCAGAGGTGGAGGTAGAGTGTTCGGTCCAAAACCAAGAGACTACAGATTCAAATTGAACAAAGCTTTGAAAAGATTAGCGAAAAAATCTGTGCTTTCTCAGAAAATGAGAGACAATTCTATTAAAGTTTTAGAAGCTTTCAACTTTGAAGCTCCAAAAACTAAAGAATTTATCACACTGAACAATGCATTAGGATTCGAAGGTAAAAAATCTCTTTACATTTTACCAGAAGCTAACAAAAATGTATATCTGTCATCAAGAAACTTACCTAAAACTAAAGTATTGACTTATAACGAGATCAGTTCTTATGATTTAGTAAATGCTGGAGAGATTGTATTTTTAGAAGGTGCTATCGAGAAATTTCAGGAAAACTTAAGAAAATAAATCATGTCTATTATTATTAAACCAATCATTTCAGAAAAAGCAAACTATCTTACCGATTTGAGAGGAGCATTTTCTTTTTTTGTGAATACAAAAGCGAATAAAATCCAGATCAAAAAAGCAGTAGAAGATGCTTATGGTGTAAAAGTAGCAGACGTAAGAACAATGATTTACGCTCCTAAAGTTTCATCGAAATACACCAAAAAAGGATTACAGGTTGGGAAAACCAACAAAATGAAGAAAGCAGTTGTTTCCCTTGCAGAAGGTGAAGTAATTGATATTTTTGCAACGAATTAATTATAAACAATAGTAATGTCTGTTAGAAAATTAAAACCTATCACCCCGGGACAGAGATTCAGAGTTGTAAACAACTTTGAGGAAATTACTACCAACAAACCAGAGAAGTCTCTAACCGTTGGTATTAAAAAGTCAGGTGGTCGTAACAATACTGGTAAAATGACCATGCGTTACACCGGAGGTGGACACAAACAAAAGTACAGAATTATCGACTTCAAAAGAAACAAGTTTGATGTTGAAGGAACGGTAAAAACTGTAGAGTACGATCCGAACAGAACGGCTTTCATCGCGCTAGTTGAGTACACAGATGGAGAGAAGAGATATATCATCGCTCCGAATGGTATCAAAGTAGATCAGAAAGTAATCGCTGCGGAGGCTGCAGAACCTAACGTAGGTAATGCAATGAAGTTGAAGAATATTCCTTTAGGTACTGTAGTATCTTGTATCGAACTAAAACCTGGTCAAGGTGCGGTGATGGCAAGAAGTGCAGGATCTTCAGCTCAGTTAACTTCAAGAGACGGTAAATATGCAATCGTAAAATTGCCTTCAGGTGAATCTAGAATGATTCTTACTGAATGTATGGCTATGATCGGATCTGTTTCTAACGGCGACCACCAACTTACCGTATCTGGTAAAGCAGGTAGAAGCAGATGGTTGGGAAGAAGACCTAGAACAAGACCAGTGGTAATGAACCCAGTTGATCACCCAATGGGAGGTGGTGAAGGACGTTCTTCAGGAGGTCACCCAAGATCTAGAAACGGTAAACCGGCTAAAGGTTACAAAACTAGAAAGAAAAACAAAGCGTCTAACCGATTTATCGTATCTAAAAGAAAATAATTATGGCAAGATCACTTAAGAAAGGACCTTTCATTCATCATACTTTAGATAAGAAGGTTCAGGCAAATATAGAGTCTAATAAAAAGACAGTAATTAAAACTTGGTCTCGAGCGTCAATGATCTCTCCGGACTTCGTAGGACAAACCATCGCAGTACACAACGGGAAATCTTTTATCCCGGTTTATGTAACCGAAAACATGGTAGGTCACAAGTTAGGCGAATTTTCTCCGACAAGATCTTTCAGAGGTCACGGTGGTAACAAAAATAAAGGAGGTAGATAATCATGGGATCAAGAAAAAGAGAAAGTGCATTAGCACGTAAAATAGCAAACCAAGATGTAGCAAAAGCGTTACATAATGATTGCCCATCTTCTCCAAGAAAGATGAGATTAGTTGCTGATATCATCAGAGGAGTAGAAGTAGATAAAGCTTTAGCTATCCTTAAGTTTTCTAAAAAAGAAGCTTCCAACAAATTGGAGAAAGTTCTTCTTTCTGCAATGGCAAACTGGCAAGCTAAAAATGAAGGAGCGGATATCGAAGAAGCAAACTTAATCGTAAAAGAAATTATGGTTGATAGTGCTAGACAATTGAAGAGACTAAGACCTGCACCACAAGGTAGAGGACACAGAATCAGAAAAAGATCGAACCACATTACACTAATTTTAGGTACTAAAGACAATAAATAATCAAGGTATGGGACAGAAGACAAATCCAATTGGTAACAGATTAGGTATCATCAGAGGATGGGATTCGAACTGGTTTGGTGGTAAAAACTATGGCGACAGAATCGCTGAAGATTACAAAATCAGAAGATACCTTGAAGCTAGATTATCTAAAGGTGGTATTTCAAAAATTTATATTGAAAGAACCCTAAAATTAGTAACAGTAACCATCACTACCGCTAGACCGGGATTAATCATCGGTAAAGGAGGACAGGAAGTTGATAAATTAAAAGAAGAATTGAAAAAGATTACCGATAAGGATATCCAAATCAATATCTTCGAAATCAAAAGACCTGAACTGGACGCAGTATTGGTTGCTGACAGCATCGCAAAACAAATCGAAAACCGTATTTCTTATAGAAGAGCCGTGAAAATGGCAATTCAAAGCACCATGAGAATGGGAGCGGAAGGAATCAAAGTTCAGATTTCTGGAAGATTGAACGGAGCTGAGATGGCAAGAAGCGAATCTTTCAAAGAAGGAAGAATCCCATTGTCAACTTTCCGTGCAGATATCGATTATCATATCGGTGAAGCATTAACTCAGTACGGAAAACTAGGTGTGAAAGTTTGGATCATGAAAGGAGAAGTTTACGGAAAAAGAGACTTATCTCCATTAGTAGGCCAACAAAAGAAAGCATCTGGAGGAAGAGGAGAGAGAAACGATAGAGGCGATAGAGGAGACAGAAGACCAAGAGAAAGAAAATAATTAATAAAATTTTAGAGGACAGTTTTAAATGACCGTTACTTTTTTAAAAGCTAAAATCTAAAATCTAAAATTTAAGAAATTATGTTACAACCAAAAAGAACCAAATTCCGTAAAGTTCACAAGATGAAAATGAAGGGGATTGCCCAAAGAGGGAATCAACTTGCTTACGGAACTTTCGGTATCAAAGCAACTGAAGGAGCTTGGATCACTGCAAGACAAATTGAAGCAGCTCGTATCGCTGCTACAAGATATATGAAAAGAGAAGGTCAACTATGGATCAAAATCTTCCCGGATAAGCCTATCACCAAGAAGCCAGCCGAAGTACGTATGGGTAAAGGTAAAGGTGCCGTGGAATATTGGGTATCTGTAGTAAAACCAGGAAAAATTATGTTCGAAGTAGGTGGTGTTCCTTACGATGTAGCGAAAGAAGCACTAAGACTTGCCGCACAAAAATTACCGGTAGTTACCAAATTTGTAGTCGCTAACGATTTTGTTCAACCTCAATAATCTTCAATTATTATGAAAAAAGCTGACATCAAAAATCTAAGCGCAGGAGATATCCAGAACAAATTAGCTGAAGCTAAAGCAGATTTCAACAAATTGAAACTGGCACACGCAATCAGCCCGATTGAAAATCCAATTCAAATCAAAGACTTGAGAAAAACGATCGCTCGTCTAGAAACTGAATTAACACTAAAACAACAATAAGAATTTCATTTTATCATGGATAGAAATTTAAGAAAAGAAAGAATCGGAATTGTTTCCAGCAATAAAATGGAAAAAACCATTGTTGTAAGTGAAACTACCAGAGTAAAGCACCCGATGTACGGTAAATTCGTTCTAAAAACGAAAAAATATACCGCTCACGACGAAAACAACGAGTGTACTGAAGGCGATACAGTATTAATTACTGAAACAAGACCTTTAAGTAAAAGTAAAAGATGGAGATTAGTACGAATCATTGAAAAAGCTAAGTAATGTTACAAACCGAATCAAGATTAAAAGTTGCTGATAACACAGGTGCAAAAGAAGTACTAGTGATCAGAGTTCTGGGAGGAACCAGAAGGAGATATGCTTCAGTTGGTGATAAAATCGTAGTAACTATCAAGGATTCTACACCACAAGGAAACGCTAAAAAAGGAACCGTTTCTAAAGCAGTAGTTGTAAGAACTAAAAAAGCAGTAAGAAGAAAAGATGGTTCATACATCAAATTCGACGATAACGCTTGCGTACTTCTAAATGCTGCAGGAGAAATGAGAGGAACCCGTGTTTTCGGACCGGTTGCTCGTGAACTAAGAGATAAAGAATATATGAAAGTCATTTCATTAGCTCCTGAAGTACTTTAATTTTAAAATTTACAGAAAATGACAAAGTTAAAAATCAAAAGAGGAGATAACGTAATCATCACTACCGGAAGAAAAGAAATCAAAGGTAAAAAAGGTGAAGTTATTGAAGTGATCAGAAAAGAAGGCAAAGACGCTAGAGTGATCGTTGCAGGTTTAAATATCGTTAAAAAACATACTAAACCTTCAGCAGCAAACCCACAAGGCGGAATTGTAGAGAAAGAAGCATCTATCCATATTTCAAACGTAGCACTTATCGACAAAAATGGTAAAGCTACCAAAACTGGAGTAAAAGTGGAAGGTGATAAGAAAGTAAGAGTTGCCAAAACAACCGGTGAAACCTTATAATTAAAAAGACGATGCAATATATAGCAAGACCAAAACAAAATTATAAAGAGAAAATTGTTCCTGCGATGATGGAAGAATTTGGGTACAAATCTGTAATGCAGGTACCTAAATTAGAAAAGATCGTTATTTCGCAAGGTTTAGGAGCTGCTACAGCCGATAAAAAAATTGTGGATTATGCAGTTGAAGAACTTACCGCAATCACCGGCCAAAAAGCAGTTGGTACAATCTCTAAGAAAGATGAGGCAGCTTTCAAACTAAGAAAAGGAATGCCAGTAGGAGCAAGAGTAACTTTAAGAGCTAACCAAATGTATGAGTTCTTAGATCGTCTTACTTCTTCAGCTTTACCACGAATCAGAGATTTCTCTGGTATTAAAGCTGATGGTTTCGATGGTAGAGGAAATTACAACTTGGGAATCACTGAACAAATCATTTTCCCTGAAATCGTAATCGACAAAGTGAAAAAAATCCAAGGGATGGACATTACTTTCGTTACTACCGCGAAAACTGACAAAGAAGCAAAAGCATTATTAACTCACTTCGGTTTACCTTTCAAAAAGAACTAAAAGATGGCTAAAGAATCAATGAAAGCGCGTGAGCGCAAAAGAGAAGCTACAGTAGCAAAATATGCCGAGAAAAGAAAAGCTTTGAAAGAAGCCGGAGATTACGAAGCATTACAAAAATTGCCGAAAGACGCTTCACCAGTAAGATTACACAACAGATGTAAATTAACAGGAAGACCAAGAGGATACATGAGAACTTTCGGTATTTCTAGAGTAACTTTCCGCGAAATGGCCAATGCAGGTTTGATCCCGGGAGTGAAAAAAGCAAGTTGGTAACAATTTAGAACAATCGAGATAGTAAAGTTTATGAGCCGTACGCTGTAGGCAATAAGCCGGAGGCAAAAATGCATAAAGCCTAATGCTTACAGCCTAAAGCCATAAAAACTAACTATCATAAACCAATAATTTAAAATAGAAAAATGGTAACAGATCCAATTTCAGATTTCCTAACCAGAGTAAGGAACGCACAAAGCGCAGGCCACAAAGTGGTGGATATTCCTGCATCGAAAATCAAAAAGGAGATTACAAAAATTTTATTTGACCAGGGTTATATCCTGAACTACAAGTTCGAAGATAGCGCTGTTCAAGGAAATATCAAAATCGCTTTGAAGTACGACAAACAAACCAACAAACCTGCGATCAAAAGCATTCAAAGAGCTTCAAGACCAGGTTTAAGACAATACAAAGGTTCTGAGGAACTGCCAAGAGTATTGAACGGTTTGGGTATTGCTATTATCTCAACTTCTAAAGGAGTAATGACAGATAAAAAAGCTAGACAAGAAAAAGTTGGTGGAGAGGTAATCTGCTATGTTTATTAATTTTTAATCAAAGGAAAATGTCAAGAATTGGTAAATCAATTATAGAAATTCCAGCTAATGTTACCATAACCGAAAAAGACGGTTTAGTAACTGTGAAAGGACCGAAAGGCGAACTTACACAGCAAATCAGTGAAGGAATCACTCTAAAACAAGAAGACGGAATACTTACTTTAGAAAGACCGTCCGACTCAAAACAACATAAAGCATTACACGGTCTTTACAGAGCGTTAATCAATAACATGATTGTGGGAACCTCTGAAGGTTTTACAAAAAAACTGGAATTGGTAGGGGTAGGTTACAGAGCATCACACCAAGGTAACAGACTGGATATGGCTTTAGGATTCTCCCACGGTATCGTGATGGACCTTCCAAAAGAAATTACGTTAGATACTTTATCTGAAAAAGGTAAAAACCCTATTATTACTTTGTCTTCATATGACAAACAACTCCTAGGGATGGTTGCTGCAAAGATCAGATCTTTCAGAAAACCTGAGCCTTACAAAGGAAAAGGAGTTAGATTCGTAGGAGAAATTGTTAGACGTAAAGCTGGTAAATCTGCTTAATTTTAAAACTTAAGAAAATGGCACTAAGCAAATTAGAAAAAAGAAATAGAATTAAAAGAAGAGTAAGAGGAAAAATTTCCGGCTCTTCAGAATTACCAAGATTATCTGTTTACAAAAGCAACAAAGAAATTTACGCGCAATTAATCGACGATAAAGAAGGTAAAACTTTAGCATCAGCTTCTTCAAGAAGCCTTAACGCAAAAGGTAACAAAGTAGAAATCTCTGCAGAAGTAGGTAAAGCAATCGCTGAAAAAGCTAAAGCTGCAGGTATTGAAAATATAGTGTTCGACAGAAACGGATTCGTTTACCACGGTAGAGTGAAAGCTCTTGCTGACGGTGCGAGAGAAGGCGGACTAAAATTCTAATCATTAAATTTCGGAAATATGTTAGGACTAGATAATATAGAAAAAGTAAAACCGGGAGGATTAGAACTTAAAGATCGTCTCGTTGCTGTAAACAGAGTAACCAAAGTAACCAAAGGTGGTCGTGCTTTCGGATTTTCTGCAATTGTAGTTGTAGGAGACGAGGCAGGAACCGTAGGTTTCGGTTTAGGAAAATCTAAGGAAGTTGCTTCCGCTATTGCTAAAGCTGTAGAAGATGCAAAGAAAAACTTAGTGAAAGTTCCGGTAATCAACCACACAATCCCTCACCAGACTTCTGCAAGATACGGTGGAGCTGATATCTTCTTAAGACCAGCTTCTCACGGTACAGGGCTTATCGCCGGTGGTGCGGTAAGAGCGGTATTGGAGTCTGCAGGTGTACACGATATCCTTTCAAAATCTAAAGGTTCATCTAACCCACACAACGTGGTGAAAGCTACTTTCAAAGCATTGTTGGATATCAGAAGACCAGAGGACATCGCAAAACTTAGAGGTGTTTCATTAAGTAAAGTGTTTAACGGTTAATATAAAAGCAATGGCAAAAATTCAGGTAAAACAAGTAAAAAGCGCTATTGGTAGAACAAAAACCCAAAAAAGAACGCTTGAAGCATTAGGATTGAAAAAACTTCACCAAGTTGTTGAACACGAAGCTACTCCTTCTATCTTAGGAATGGTAGCGGCGGTAAGTCATTTAGTAGAAGTTCAAAAATAATTTTTAGGATAAGGATTAGGTTGAGTTAATGCTCAACCTCTGCCTTAACCTTAACCTTTAATTTTAAAATAATGAATTTAAATAATATCAGACCGGCATCGGGTTCAACTCACAATTCAAAAAGACTTGGTAGAGGACAGGGAAGCGGAAAAGGTGGTACTTCAGCAAAAGGACACAAAGGTCAGAAATCCAGAGCCGGATATTCTCAGAAAATCGGATTCGAAGGTGGACAGATGCCTTTACAAAGAAGACTTCCTAAATTCGGTTTCAATAACGTAAACAGAAAAGAGTACAGAGCGATAAATCTTGATACCATCCAACTTTTGGCTGATGCGAAAAACATCACCGAAATTACTAAAGACATCTTAGTAGAAAACGGATTGGCTAAAAAGAGCGAAATCGTGAAAATTATGGGTAGAGGCGAATTGAAATCAGGAGTTTCAATTTCTGCACACAAATTCACAAAATCTGCTGAAGAAGCTATCGCTAAAGCAGGAGGTAAAGCAATTACTCTTTAATCTACACGAATGAAAGAATTTATACAAACACTAAAAAACATTTGGAGTCTTAAGGAACTTAGGGAGAAGATACTTTTTACCCTTGGGTTGATCCTCGTGTATAGATTCGCATCTTATATTTCCCTACCTGCCATTAACATGGCCGAGGTGGGGAATCTTTTGGAACATTACCAAAACCAGGGTGGCAACAAGCAGGGAGCAGGTCTTCTTGGGTTGCTTTCTTCGTTTACGGGAGGTGCATTCAGCCGGGCGTCGATCATGGCACTCGGTATTATGCCTTATATTTCTGCTTCCATTATCGTTCAGCTGATGGGTATGGCAATTCCTTACCTTCAGAAATTACAGAAAGATGGTGAAAGCGGCAGAAATACACTGAACCAAATTACAAGATGGTTAACGATTGCAGTTTGTTTGGTACAGGCACCGTCTTACCTTACTTCAATTACGCAGATGTTCTTACCGCACGCACAGTTCGGTTCGGCATATTACGTGCATCCCGAATCGGTTATGTTCTGGTTGCCAAGTATCGTAATTTTGGTGGCAGGATCTGTATTCGCAATGTGGTTAGGAGAAAAAATTACAGATAAAGGTATCGGAAACGGTATTTCAATCTTAATTATGGTAGGGATTTTGGCAGATCTTCCGGGAGCATTTATCCAGGAAATCGCTACACAAACCGGTAAAGGCGGTTTAGGAACAATCATGATTTTAATTGAAGTTTTATTCTGGATGTTGGTGGTGCTTTTAGCAATCATCCTTTCAGTAGCTGTAAGAAAAATTCCTATTCAGTATGTAAGCCGTGCTCAGGCAAGAGGCGGATCAAATAGAAATTTAATGCAAGGTGCAAGACAGTGGATTCCACTTAAAATAAATGCTTCGGGAGTAATGCCGATCATTTTTGCACAGGCTTTAATGTTTGTTCCGGGACTTTTAACTAAAGTTGATGAGTCCAACACCTTCCTGGCAGGATTTAAAAATGTATTCAGCTGGCAGTATAATGTATTGTTTGCACTGTTAATTATTATCTTCTCATTCTTTTACACAGCGATTACCATTCCGGTGAATCAAATGGCAGATGATCTGAAGAGAAACGGTGGACTGATTCCTAAGGTAAGACCCGGTAAAGATACCGCTGATTATCTGGATGATATTCTCTCAAAAATAACTTTGCCTGGCTCAATATTTTTAGCTATCTTTGCAATCCTTCCTGCAATTGTGCACGGAGCGTTTGTTCAGACGGATAGATTTGCCCTGTTTTTCGGGGGTACATCGCTTTTAATCATGGTTGGGGTAATCCTCGATACAGTTCAACAGATCAACACGTATTTGCTTAACCACCATTATGATGGGTTGATGCAGTCAAAATTATCCAGAACAACAAACCTGTAATTAATAAATGGCAAAACAGAAACATATAGAACAAGACGGCGTTATTACGGAAGCACTTTCCAATGCGCAGTTCCGTGTTGAACTTGAGAATGGGCATGTATTAATCGCCCATATCTCAGGTAAAATGCGTATGCACTACATTAAACTTTTACCTGGTGATAAGGTAAAGTTAGAACTTTCTCCTTACGATTTATCGAAAGGAAGAATTACATTTAGATACTAATTACAGAGTGATCTGGAAATTATTATAACAAGAAAACTAAATAAAATCATTCGGTTTTATTGGTCATTTAAATATTTAAACAAAAGGGGGTGGAATCACTTGGAGTTCATCTAACCGTTGGAAAATTAAACCAAAACAAATGAAAGTTAGAGCATCTATCAAAAAAAGAAGTGCTGATTGCAAAATCGTTCGCAGAAAAGGCGTTCTGTTTGTAATCAACAAGAAAAACCCAAAATTTAAACAAAGACAAGGCTAAAATTAAATTATGGCGAGAATTTCCGGTATTGATTTACCAAAAAACAAAAGAGGCGTTATCGGCTTAACTTACATCTACGGAATCGGAAGAAGCACTTCATCCGAAATCCTGAAAGCAGCCGGCATCAGCGAAGACAAGAAAGTCAACGAATGGAATGACGATGAATTGGCATTGATCAGAAACTACATCACTGAAAACATTAAAGTAGAAGGTGAATTGCGTTCTGAAACACAATTGAACATCAAGCGATTGATGGATATTGGTTGCCAACGAGGAATACGTCACAGACTGGGATTACCTTTAAGAGGCCAAAGAACTAAAAACAATTCTAGAACCCGAAAAGGAAAGAGAAAAACTGTTGCTAACAAGAAAAAAGCAAGTAAATAATCGGTAAGAATTATGGCAAAACAGACTAAAGTTGTTAAGAAAAGAAAAGTAAAAGTTGAAGCGATCGGCGAAGCACACATTCAGGCGTCATTCAACAATATCATCATTTCTTTGACAAATAAAAACGGAGAAGTAATCTCTTGGGCATCTGCCGGAAAAATGGGATTCAGAGGTTCTAAAAAGAATACTCCTTTCGCAGCTCAAATGGCTGCTGAAAATTGCTCACAAGTTGCACACGATGCAGGTCTTAGAAGAGTAAAGGTGTTTGTAAAAGGTCCTGGTGCAGGTAGAGAATCTGCTATCAGAACCATTCACAATTCAGGAATTGAAGTTAGTGAAATCGTAGATGTGACTCCAATGCCACACAACGGATGTAGACCACCGAAAAGAAGAAGAGTATAATAAATTAGAATTTTAAATTTTAAATTTTAAATTTTAAATGGACTCATTTATTAATCTGAAATCTGAAATCTAAAATCTATAATCCTTAGAAAATTATGGCAAGATATATTGGACCTAAAACTAAGATTGCAAGAAAATTTGGTGCTG
>NZ_DAMBHK010000018.1:0-31182 GCF_032060305.1 Kaistella sp.
TTGGTCTTGGTCTAACTGTTTCAGCAGCTTTGCTTGTTTACAGGTTTTTGAGTCTATCTCAAAGAAAAATCAATGCTGCGATATAATTAAATATTTAAATAATAAAAAAATCCCTGAAATAACTTCAGGGATTTTTTTATTTAGAAAAGTTGTTGATTAAAAATCAATTTCCTGTTCTGGATGGATGTGCTCGTAATCAGCCACCATTTCTTCTTCGTAGTTTGTTTTTTCCTTTTTAGAGAAACGGTATTCCAGTTTTACAACGATCAGATATACCACAGGTACAATGATCAGCGTAAGGAAAAGCGACGAAATTAGACCACCGATAATAACAATCGCCAGACCATTATTCATTTCCGCAGCAGCACCGGAAGCCAACGCAATTGGAAGCATACCGAAAACCATCGCAATGGTTGTCATAAGAATCGGTCTTAACCTTGCATGGTTCGCCTGAATCAGTGCGTTCTCAATGGTTTCGCCTTTATCGAGTCTGTGGTTGGCAAAGTCTACGAGTAAGATCGCGTTCTTCGCTACAAGACCGATTAGCATAATAATACCAAGGATCGTAAAGATATTTAAACTCTGGTTGGTTAATGCCAGTGCCCAAAGTGCTCCGATAAATGATAACGGAATTGAGAACAGTACGATAAACGGTTTCAGAAAGTCATCGTAAAGTACCACCATAATCATGTAAACAAGCATAATCGCAGCCAGTAAAGCTACTCCCAACGTTCCGAAACCTTCGCTTTGGTTCTCCATATTACCGCCCCAAACCCAGTTTACACCGGCAGGTTTTTTAACTTCAGCCATTTTTGCTTCCCATTCGGCAGCTACGGCTCCGGTTGTTTTTCCTACAGTCTGTGCCTGAACGGTAACTGAAGGTGAACGGTCGTAACGCTCAAGCAACGCCGGGCCGGAAGTAAAGTTGATGTCTGCAAACTGCGATAACTGAATTCTGAAACCATCTTTATTAACAAAGTTGATATTCCGCACGTCATCAATACTTGTACGGTTGGCTTCATCCAGGATGATATTGATATCATATTCATTATTTCCGGTACGGAATTTATTGTCGGTATTTCCACTGAAAGCGGTTCGCAGCGTTTGTCCTACTGTAGCAACATTCAACCCAAGAGATGTCATCTTATCACGGTCTACCGTAACTGAGATTTCCGGATTTCCTTCTTCTACACTCAGTTTTATTTCAGAGGCACCGTCAATTTTATGCAGTTGCGCTTCGGCAGTTTTTGCATAAGACATTGCGTCTTCCAGGGTGGTTCCGGTTACCGTCATTTGGAGCGGAGCCTGTTCAGCTCCCATAAATCCAACCGGTACCGTGGTTACTTTGGCACCCACCAATACTTTTTCAAGTTCACGTTTCAGCTTGGCAGCATATACTTTGGTATCATCTTCTCTTTCAGATTTAGGCACCAATTCAAGACTGATTTCAGATTTATAGTTGGTAGACTGCATTGCGCCCATACCTCCACTCACCTGACCTACCGAGGTAATCATCTTTACGATTTCAGGTTTTTGCGCAAGATATTTTTCTGCATCCTGCGTGATAAAGTTGGTTTCTTCAAGAGATGTATCTTTCGGCATTTCAATCTGTACGAGGAATTCTCCTTTATCAGTTCCCGGGAAGAAATCGGAACCGATGTAACCCATTACTGCCAATGCAATTGCACTAACAAATAAAATAACGGTAATACCAAAAGTTTTCAGTTTGTTTACTAAACTCCATTTCAGGATTCCTTCAATTTTGTGGGTAAACCAGGTAAGTCCGTCCTCGAATTTTTCAAGTATTTTACCAAAGAAAGATTTATTGTCAATAACTTCCAGCTTTCCATAACGTGAGAAAAGCCAAGGTACAACCGTAAAAGACACTAACAATGAAAGCAATGTTGCGATAATCACCGTAACACAGAACTGGGAAATAATATCTGAAACCAAACCAGAACTCATCGCGATCGGAAGAAATACCACTACAATTACCAAGGTAATCGCAGTAACGGTAAAACCAATTTCTTTTGCTCCGTCGTAAGATGCACGCACTTTATTCTTGCCCATCTCCATGTGGCGGTGAATATTCTCGATAACTACAATCGCGTCATCCACAAGAATACCTACCACAAGGGAAAGCCCAAGCAAACTCATAAGGTTCAAACTGTAACCCAGAATATACATCCCAATAAATGTCGCAATAAGCGATGTTGGAATCGCCACCATTACAATAAGCGCGTTTCTGAAACTGTGTAAGAAGAACATCATTACAAACGCCACAAGCCCAATAGCAATCAATAAATCTTTGATTACAGCATTCGCCGCTTCAAGGGTAAATATGGAAGTATCACTGGCTATTGCAATTTTGATGTTACGGTCTTTGTACTGTTCTTGAATCTGAGCGATTTTCATCTGCACCAGTTCACTTACCTCTACCGCATTGGCATCAGTCTGCTTCTGTACCTGGAGCATCATGGTATTTTCCTGATTGATACGGGCAATTTTATCTGCTACCTTCTGCGTATCCTGAACTTCAGCAATGTCGGAAAGGCGGATGTTCTGACCATTTTTTGAAGAAATGGTAAGATTTCTGAGTTCTTCAACTGATGAAATTTTCCCTGCCAGACGGATGAGTGTGCTGTTTTCACGGGTCTTCAAACTTCCCGTAGGGAAATCGAGGTTTGACATGGTGATCATCTGCTGAACTTCGGGAATGGTAAGTCCGTAACCTTCAAGTTTTTCCTGATTAAGGTTGATGCGGATCTCGCGTTCCTGTCCACCGATGATGTCTACTTTTGATACGCCGGGAATTCTAGAAAATTCAGGCTGAATTCTTTGGTCAATGAGTTCGTAGAGTTCATTCTCAGTCAAATTACCGGTTACACCCATTCTTACGATCGGCATATCCGAAAGTGAGAACTGGGTAAGCGAAGGTTCATCGATGTCTTCTGGAAGATCGGAACGGATTGCGTTAATTTTTCGCTGGGCTTCATTCAAAGCAAAATCCACATCGGCATCATTATTAAACTGAATGATAACAACGGAAAGACTTTCGTATGATTTGGACTGAATTTTCTTTACGCCTTCCAAAGCCGAAACCGCGTCTTCTATTTTTCGGGAAACTGTATTTTCTACCTCCGCCGGCGATGCACCGGGATATACTGTGGCTACGGTTACTACCTTTACTTCGAATTTTGGAATAAGCTCGTAATTGAGCTGGGTATAACTGAAGAGCCCACCAATGATCAGTAATGCGAGCATTACGATGACCAAACTGGGTCTCTTAATCGATACTTCTGCTAATTTCATTTATTTATTTTTACCGATTATTACTTAAGTTTACGGATAGGAGTTTTATCTGTCAGGTTAATCTGGCCGCTGGTTACAACTTCGTCACCAGCCTTCAAACCACTGATAACTTCTACACGGTCGCCGTAGTTTACACCTCCTTTAATCTTTGTGAGATAGGCGATATTGTTTCTTACAACAAACACCTGATTATCACTTACACTTCCCACAAAAGCATCACGTGGAATGGTAAGTACGTTGGTTGCACCACTTCTGTTGAATACTGCGGTTCCGTACATTCCTGCTTTCAGTTTATTAAAACTGTTCGGTACTGTAATTTCTACCGGGAATTTTAATGCGCCGGAAGCTGATGGTGCAATAAATGTGATTCTTCCGTCAATCGCTCCTTCAATAACATCAGGCTGAACTTTTACTGTATTTCCTACTGAAAGCTGGCTGACCATAGATTGATCTACATCTACCCTAAGTTTAACCGATGAAATATCTACAACTTCAACAATAGGAGTTCCGGCACCAACAACAGTTCCAACTTCTACAAATTTCTGGTTTACGATTCCACTTACTTTTGAAATTACATTGGTATCGCCCGATTGAAGGTTTGCAGACTGTAACTGAGTTCTGGCGTTTTTAACCTGAAGTCTTGCCTGATCGAGCTGCAAAGCAGTAACTCCACCGGTTTTATAAGCCTGTTCATAACGGTTTAGGGCCATAATTGCATTATCCAGATTTGCTTTTGCACCTGAAACATTAACATTCAGTTTTTCACCGGCAAGTCTTCCGATACTTTGTCCGGCTCTTACATAACTTCCTTCTTTAACGTAAAGAGCGATAAGCTGCCCGCCCATTTCTGCGGAGATCTGCGCCTGGCGGTTTGGAAGAAAAGTTCCGTTCACAGAAAATTCTCCGCTTACATCTTCGGTTTTTACAATGGCGGTACGCACTGCTACGTCCTTGTTTTTCTCTGCTACAACAGCCACTTTCTCTTCGTTACTTTTTTTGTTGCGCTGAAGGATAAAGAAAAAAGCCACACCAATCCCGAGGATGGCCAATATTGTAATGATGGTATTTTTTTTCATAGTTTATTAATTAATATCGTTTAAAGTTTTTAGTTTACCTTGAGATTTCAGCAGGTCGATTTCTGCAAGTTTGTAATCGAGTTTTGCTTTTGTAAGATTATTTTTTGCTTCGGTGAGATCGCGCTCCGCATCCAAAATATCATTAAGTGTAGCGAGACCGTGCTGGTAATTGCTTCTTGTATTGGAGAGCACGTTTTCGGCCAGCTTTACGTTTTCTTCCTGCATGCCGATCATGGTCATGTTATTCTCCAGATTAGTAATCGCATTTTTATGTTCAAGATCTAATCCAAGTTGTGTTTCTCTTAAATCTGCCTGGGCTTTTTCAATTTCAATTTTGTTCAGTTCAACCCTTGATTTTGTCGCGAAACCGTTGAAAATAGGAACTCGGATATTGAGCGCAATGGATGCCATATCCGACCAATAAACGCCATCGTCTTTGCCGTTCCACAAAGGCATTTTTTGTCCTTGCCCAAGAAATCCGTAATTAGCGCTGAGGGCTGCGGTAGGATAAAATTCGGCTTCAGAAGCTTTTTTTTGCCATTCGAGCAGTTCTAGCTGCTTATTCATGAGTTTGATTTCGGTTCTTTCTGATAAATCGGCTGTTCGGTCCGGAAGTAATGCAGGTTCAAAAGTCTGTTCAGGCAACGTAATTTCCTGGGACATGGGCATCCCAATCATAAATTTCAAAGCATTTTCTGTAAGATCCACAGTGTTTTCAAGTTGCTGAACTCCTGAACTCACATTATTTCTTGCAACCACTACCCTGTCGTAATCGATCTTTCTGGCTAAGCCTGCATCGTATAAACCTTTAATGATTTTAATGGTTTGGTTCGTGATTGAGAGGTTGCTTTCGGCATTCTTAAGCATTTGATCTGCCTGATAAACCTGAAAATAGGCGTTTGCCACTTTTTCGATAATCTGTTCTTCAGTAAGCTGGGCATTAATAAGGTAAAATTCTTTTGTAGATTTTGCCGCTTTCAATCCTACAAAAACCGATTGGTTAAAAAGGTTTTGGGTAAGCTGTACCATGTTGCTGGAGGTCCACTTCTGTCCGAAAGAAACTTTTACCTGCTGTCCCGGAGCGCCAAACATTTCGCCTGGCAAAACCGTTTCCTGTAATAGCGGATTGTATGCCGTACTGCTGTTGAAACTTATATTCGGATAAGCATTGGCCTTTACTTCGGCAATCTGTGCGTCTCCTTTCCGTATGTTCAGCCTTGCTTTCTCAGCCTCTGCTTTATGCTGCAGTGCGTAGGAAATGGCTTCAGGAAGGGTGAGCACTTTAGTTTCCTGACCAAAGACGAGGCCTCCACACAGGATGAAACTTAAAATTATCTTCTTCATTATTTTAAATTGTTATATTTTTTTAATTGTTCTTTTCCTTTTTCGGTTGTAATTGCGTTCATGTAAAACATAAATGCTTCGTTGTTGTATTCGGTTCTGTCAATTATTGAGGTGTCCAGGAACGGTGAGCTGTCGTAGGACATTGCAAGCTGAAAGAATAATTTCGCATAAATGGTTGCATTGAAATCTTCACGGTAATAGCCCTGTTGGCGGCCTCTTTCAATATTATGAACCATTACTTCCGAAAATTTTTCAGCGAAATCCATCATATGTTTGTTGAAAATGGCAGGATAATATTTGATAAGTTGCCGAATAAGAAGCGAATTATTAGACTGTACCGCCCTTTCAATATGTTCATCACGACAGAACATACGTTCTACCGCATTTTCTACCTGAACATCGAGTTCATTAAGTTTTACGATGACTTCTTCGAGTTTAAATGCGAGTACATCTTCCAAAAGTGCTTCTTTATTTGCATACTTCTGATAAAGCGTTTTTTTCGACATTCCGAACTCTTTTGCAATATCATCCATAGTAAGCGTCTTTGCACCGTTATCGATGAAGAGCTCCACTACTTTTTCCAGAAATTTTTTATCCATTGATGATAATTTTGCTGCAAATATACAACGATGGAAACTAATAAACCAAAAAAGTTTCCTGGTTTTTTAACTGGTATTATTAATTTGATATATTAAAGATATAAATGTAATAGGTGTAATCACCTCACAAATCATTGTTTATGGTGATATTTTAATTTTCATTTGAATAGGTGATTTTTTTATTTTCTAATCATTCTACATTTGTCTCACAAACTAACCAATAAAATTTTTTAACCATGAAAAAATTATTTGCAAGTGTTATTACACTTATGACTTTCGGATTCGGATATTCTCAAGGGAATATTGATGTATCAACCCAAGTAGGGAATTTAAATGAGGGCTATGTTACCCAAACAGGTTTAGTAAACCTTAATTTACTTACCCAAGACGGAAACCGTAACATTGCTACCATTGATCAGGTGGGAGCAGGTAACATGAATTTTGCGTTGAGTGATGGTAACAGAAACAATATAGATGTTGACCAAGTAGGAATTATGAACATTAATGATGTTGAGCAGCACGGTAACAGAAACTCGGCCTCAACTTCACAGCTAGGTCTATTGAATTATACTGAACAAATGCAAATTGGGAATAGGAACACCGTTTCATCTGATCAATCCGGTGCATTTAATGAAGCTTATCAATACCAGGATGGTAATCGAAATGATGCCAGTACAATACAGTTGGGTATGGGTAACCTTTCAGACCAAGAGCAAATCGGTAACAGAAATACAGCCACGTCGCTTCAGGTAGGTTTTGACAATGTAGTAAGACAAGAACAGTGGGGCAACCGAAATGACGCTGCTGCAACACAATTGGGATCAGACAATTATATTTGGCAAACACAAGATGGTAACGATAACAATGCGACTCATTTACAGCTAGGTGATAATAATTATGCAGATTCATGGCAAGTGGGTAACGACAATACCAACATGGGAATGCAAGTGGGAAATGATAATACGCTGTTCCAATGGCAAAGTGGAAATGACAACACCGCAATGGATTTACAGCTAGGTAATGACAACTATACATTTGTTGGACAATCCGGTAATAATCATTTACATTTAGGAACTCAAATCGGAAACAGTAATACACTGGTTAGTTTACAATCTAACTAATTTGTCTACATTCTTAATTATAGGGGAATCATCAGGTTCCCCTATTTTCTTTCCGTAACTTTTTAACGTTAAAAGTTACGGGTTAAATAACCCTTAGCACTACCTGAAAACTGTTATAAATAAAACTAACAAATAGCAGGGATATTTAAATCACGGGTAATAACTAATTTTATCTTCCTAACCATGAATACTTTAGCAAAAATATTGTCTGTAAATCTGCTGATGTGCATTTTAGTTGTAACAGGTCAACAGTTTTCTTTTGAGAATATCAACAGCAAGAATGCTATGGCTATTGTTGCCCAAATACAGGATAACTCTATTTCGCCTAAAAACTATGAGGTTACAACTGTGCAATATGGCACTCACAATTTTGCGGAAATATATGCCAACAGCAACACCAATCTCTCAGCCTTACAATTAGGTGATTACAATTATATTAATTTCAATAATGTTTTCGAAAAGACACGTGCAAGCGCTGTTATTACGACACAGGGAAATAATAATATTATTGATGTGGTAGGAAGCAACAGTATTTCTGAGAAAATGCAGTTACATGTAAAGGGAGATAATATGACGATATACATGAGAAACTATTAATTCTTAAAGATGAAAATTCTAACACCTATATTTTTTTTTCTTCTTGTGTGTTCTATTCAACAAATAAAAGCACAACAGGAAAAAAGTGAAATATCATCAAAAATCGAAAGTAATTTTATTGAAGGACAACTAACACTAAAGGCTACAGCAAGTAACCACACAACCGCCTATCGAGAACTTAACTATCTTTTTGTTTCTATAAAAAAAAGTAAATCCGGTAATCTTTCGAACAACAAGCAGTCAGGCAAGTTCACATTAAAACCGGATGAAACCAAAACCCTCAGTCAGATGAGTGTTAACATTCAAAAAAATGATGCATTAAAGGTTTTTTTATTCATAAAAGAAGAGGAAACTGACAAGCCTGTATCTAAAGACAGTTTAGAGATTAACGCTAATATGTTTAAGGATAAAATCACGAATATCAATGAAAATGAAATTTTTGAATTAAAAGGTATTACTATAGATCAAACCAAGACAAAAGCAGGTAAAGATTTCTACGACCTTTTTTACCTTGAATATTCGAAATTGCCGGAGAAAATAAGCAGTGTAATTACCATCGATGAAACGCCGACTATGGGAAGGGGAAGCCAGATTTCTATAGGGTTAGAAGATAGAACCTTATACAGCTTTATTGCAAATCCAAGTGAAGATTATCTTACGGAACAGGCAACTTTAAGTGTAAAAATAATTCTGGATTACAACAGAAAAAAAAGTTTGATTAGAAATGAATTCAGATACTAAAAAAGCCAGCCATGAAAAATTATGTAATCATACTTCTATTTTTTGCTGTTTCAGGCATATCTGCGCAACAAATAGTTTATAAACCCATTAATCCGGCTTTTGGCGGTGATACATTCAATTACCAGTGGTTACTCAGCTCTGCAAATGCCCAAAATCAGTTTGATGACGGTGATAATAAATTTGGCAATTTACTGGATGATTTCAACTCGATGGACAGCTTCACACAAAGCCTGAACCGCCAACTTCTAAGTCAGCTTACAGGAAAACTTATCGATGACAAATTCGGAAACGGAGGCATTGCACCAGGAAAATACATGTTCGGTTCTCTTTTTCTTGATGTTTCGGAGGCATCACAAGGTTTGGTTATCAATATTCTCGATACCCAGACTGGTGAGCAATCTCAAATCATTATTCCAAGATAAAATACCGCTATGAAAATAATTACCCATTCTGTAAGGAACAATATTTTGTTTTTCCTGCTTTTTTTCTCTCTTCAAAGTTGCAGTACAATTTTTAACTTACCTGCAAATGGAGAAAAATCTACGCTGGGAGAAGTAACCAATTTAACTTCCGAGTTAAAGCAGATTCCACCGCCTAAGGAAAAAATCGTAGTCGGAGTTTATAAATTCAGAGACCAAACAGGCCAGTATAAACCTTCGGAGATGGGAAATAACTGGAGTACAGCCGTTCCACAGGGCACTACAACAATTCTTATAAAAGCTTTGGAAGACAGCAAATGGTTTATTCCCATCGAAAGAGAAAATATCGCAAATCTTCTCAATGAAAGACAAATCATACGCTCCACCCGCCAGGAATATTCAAAAGAAAGTGATAAAAACGTACAGACGCTCCCTCCACTGCTTTTTGCCGGCGTTTTGCTTGAAGGCGGAATTATTTCTTACGACAGTAATGTAATGACAGGCGGTATTGGAGCGCGGTACTTCGGAATTGGCGGATCTACACAATACAGACAGGACAGGATTACAGTTTATCTGAGAGCAGTATCAACTTTAAACGGTAAAATTCTTAAAACGGTGTATGTCTCCAAAAATATACTTTCCACAGGAGTTAGCGGTAATTTTTTTAAATATATAGATACGGAACGACTGCTAGAATCCGAAGTGGGATTTACACAAAACGAACCCATACAGCTTGCAGTAACTGAAGCCATTGAAAAAGCGGTAAAAACCCTGATTATTGAAGGGGTACAGAATGATATTTGGGGGAATGCTGTTGATAAAAAAGATCCTGCCGTAAATCATTTGATAAGCACTTACACCGCAGAAAACGAACTCAATAATCAAAGGCTGTTGGGAAATAAGGTGAAAAATTCAATAAGAAAAGCAATATCAGTTTCTGCATCTGTAGAAAGTCAGCAAATTAACGGAGACTATAAAAATGCCGAAAATAAATTGGGCAGTAAAATTGGCATCAGCATGGCCTTAAACGATAATTTCAGTCTTGAGGCCAGCATAAACAATATTAAAATTAAAAATACTGCAGTACTCAACAGAAACTTTGTGGGACCGGAACTCAATTTACAGTATATGTTCTTTCCTCAGTTCAAGTTTACGCCGTTTGTTTATGCGGGTGTAGGAGCTTTGTTTTCGGAATATAAACCATTTTATAAAGCTAATCTGGGCGGAGGTATAGATTATATTATCAGTGATAATTTTTCAACAAGACTGTACTATCAGTATGATTATGGATTCCGTGATAAACTGGATGGTTTGGTCAGTGGAAAACAGAACGATAATATTATGAGAATCGGTCTTGGTCTTAATTACTATTTCGGTAATAAATAAAACTAATAAATTATGAAAGCGTTATATACAGTTATACTCATCAGTTTATTTTCACTCACTATGTTTTCATGCAAAGAAGAAATAGTAGATCAGGTACAGACCGGCACCATTAAAGGTAAAGTAGTTCGAAGAGGAACCAACGATCCTTTAAAAAACGCAAAAATTACTACTTCCCCATCTACAAATACTGTTTTTACGGGAGCAGATGGGAGTTTTGAAATTACAGACGTACCTATCGGTGATTATTCGGTGAAAGCAGAGATTTCGGGATATCTCAACAATTTTCAGTCTGCGAATCTTAAGAACAGCGGTCAGCTTGTAACCCTGGCATTCGAAATGGATGATGATGAATCATTAAATACAGCTCCTTCCATTCCTGAACTTTTGAGTCCTTCAGATAACGCCCAGGATCAGCCTCTTACCGTTCAGTTATCTTGGAAATCAACAGATCCGGATTCGCTGGATGTTCTGAAGTACAAACTGATCGTAAAGAATAATTTAAATACTAATGTAATTGAAATAAATGATTTGAAGGAAACCACGTACACACTTAAAGATCTGAAATATGGTGTAAGTTATTTTTGGCAGGTCGCCGTGAATGATGGAATCCATAGTGATGTGTATAGTGCTGTATTTAAATTTACAACCAACAAGGTGCCGCAAAACAGATATCATTTTGTAAGGAAAGAGAACGGAAATCTTATCATTATTTCCAGTGACGAGAACGGCGCAAACTATAACTTAACCGATGCTGCATTCAATAGTTGGCGGCCTCGAAAGAATAACAATGCGGGCCTTATTTCTTTTTTACGTACTGAAGGTGGAAACACCCATATATTCACGACGAAGCCTGATGGATCAGAAGTTTTTAAAGTAACGGCAATTCCGGTAGCAGGGTTTAGCAATACTGAACTCGATTATTCCTGGAGGACTAATGGAAAAGAATTTGTGTACCCTAGTTTTTCTAAACTTTACAGAATAAATAAAGATGGCAGCGGGCTCGAACTTGTTTACACCACACCAGACGGAAGTTTTATTACCGAATGTGAATGGAGTTATGACGGAAGTAAAATTGCCTTAAAAACAAATGATCCCAACGGCTATAATGTAAAAATCTTTATAATTGATTTGCTTGGAAATACAATTAAAACAATTCTCGAAAACGTTCCTGGTGCAGCGGGTGGCCTAAACTTTTCAGTAGACGGTAACCTATTACTTTACACTTACGATGTTTCTGGACATCAGGATGATAATTACAGACAGCTCAATACCCACCTTTTTATTTATAATATGCAGACCGATACAATACTCGATATTTCTGAGCAAAGCGAAAAACCCGATGGCAGCAATGATGTAGATCCACGATTTTCTCCTAACGATGCGGAGGTAATTTTCACAAACACTTCAAATGACGGTATATCTGTGAAAAATGTTTTAAAAATTACTTTACAGGATATTACGAGAACCACTTTATTCACAAATGCAGAAATGCCGGACTGGGAATGATGTTTTTATTTGGATGAGAATTTTATTATTTCTCAATGTGTTTTTATGATAAAGCAGAGAAATTTACTCTGCTTTATTCATTACATATTTCCGAATTTTAAATGTAGTACTAAGGAGTTTTGTGGATATATCGCGAAAGTTTTATCCCTAAATCCGTCCAGACCAGTTTAGAGTTGGCGTTACGTTCCAGATGATAGTCTGCATCAGAAATTTCGGTGAGAATCGCTTCAATATTGGCACCGTGAATAAATCGGGAAAAACTTTCCCATTTAAAGCCTCCGGAATCTATTTTTTTGTAAACCAAAGTTTCGTTTCCATAATTCTGAAGAAGAGCGAGGCGAAACATTTCGGAACAGTAATCCAGAAAACTTTTCTGCTTTTCGCGGTTCCAGCCTGCAATATTACGTCCCCAAAAAACGATGTTTTTCAAAAACTCAGGTTTCTTTTTCACCTGAAATGCCTCCCTAACCCACATCACGAAAAGCTCTTCGAATTCGGTATCACCATTTTCTGAAAGAAGAATTTTCTGCGCAATGTTCCAGTCTCCCTGAGCCTGAAACACTGTTTCTTTCAACTTTTCCTCTTCAATTTTGTAATTGTTTTTCAGGAAATTCTCGATGTCCGGATCTTCAATTCTGGGAATTTCAACCAACTGGGTTCTCGATAGAATTGTGGGTAAAATAAAATCGATGTTTTCGGCCGTTAAAATAATCAACGTGTCTTTTGGTGGTTCTTCCAGAAACTTCAGGAATTTGTTGGCTGCAGAAACATTCATCTTATCTGCCTGCCAAACGATAAGGATTTTGCTTCCGCCTTCAAAACTTTTCAGCGCGAATTTTTTGTTCAGTTCATCAACTTCATCTGCATAAATAGTCAGTTGCTTGTTCTCGGACTCCAGAATTTTCGTCCAGTCTTCATTGTTTGAGTAAGGATTGGCAAGAATCATTTCCCTGAAACTTTCAAGGAAATTATCGGAAAGTCCGCTGCTTTTTTCTTTAAACACAGGAAAACTGAAATGTAAATCCAAATGATTAAGATGTTCTACCTTTGAGGATGAGTGTTCGTTTTCTTTTCTGAAAATTTCCTTTGCAAAAGCCATTGCAAGTGGCAAAGTTCCGTATCCTTCTTTGCCGATGAAAAGCTGAGCATGACTTACCCTGTTGCTTGCAATGCTGTCTCTCAGGAGTTTTTTAAGGTTTTCCTGGCCTACGATCTGTTCCCAATTCATTTTTCAAAGATAAAAAATTTTGATTCACATCCCGACTGCCGGGCTGTATTAAAACATTGGTCTTGAAGAAATATTTTTACCGTAATGAGGTTCTTCACCAAATATTTCAATGAACTGAATTTCTGTATCGTTGCCAGTAGTACCCCTTAACAAACTTTAACCAAAGTAAATTTCCTCAATTCAGTATTATTTAAGATATTTGCGCATTATTTTTAAAAATAGAGAATGAAAAGATTTTTTGTATTACCACTCGCAGCAGCAGGATTTTTCCTGAATGCTCAAACGATTGGTAATTCTCCTTACGCTGCCTTCGGAATCGGGGATGTGAAATACGATAACACCACTGATGTGAATGCGATGGGTGGCATTTCTACTGCTTATATCTGGGATTTCAATAATAATTTTAATTTTGCCAATCCTGGTGCAAATAAAAATTTAGAACTTACCACCATAAAAGTTGAGGGAACCAACGAAAATAATTTTTTCAAATCCGATTACGACAATTCGAATGTTACCAAACATTCTTCTTATCTCTCTAATATTGCCATTGCTTTCCCTTTATCGCCAAAAGTAAAATTTGGAATGGGTTACCAGCCTTACAGTTCCAAAAAATATTCGGTCCTTATTCAGGAAGATTTGGCGGATGAGGTTAAAAGGGCAAATATCTTCCGTGGTGAGGGTACATTAAGTACGGTTCAGGCCGCATTATCTTATCAGATTTCTCCCGAACTTGGTTTAGGATTCAGAACAAATTTCTATTTTGGAAATTTATATGATATTAATGAACTCACCTATTCCAACGCGGAGTTGATTAATGGGTACGAAACCAAAAATAAGATTAAAACCTTCAATTTCACACTGGGATCTGCGTATCAGAAAAAATTTGGTACCGACAGAAAACTTACGTTAGGGGCAACTTACACCTTCGGGAACACCGGTGAAATGGAAACCAATTATACCAACAGCACCTATTATTACAGTACAGGAAATCAAAAAGAAAATATTAGCATTATTGACGAGGATTTCAGTACAGATAAAAACCTTATTCCAATGGAATTTTCTTTCGGTGCCGGTTATGGTCGCGATGCGAAATGGTTTGTTGGAACGCAGGTTGACTATAAAAAGGGAGAAACGATTCAGTTTTTAGGACAGCCTTTCACGAACCAAAATTCTTACAGAATTGCAGCCGGAGGTTGGTATCTGCCAAACTTCAATAACTTCAGAAATTATTTCTCGAGAGTAACTTACCGTTACGGAGCTTATTACGAAAAAGGAAATCTATCATTCAACGGAACCAATATCAATCAGTTTGCTATAACAGGAGGTGTTAGTTTGCCTTTCGAAAACCGAAGTGCAGCCAGAATGAGTGGTATAGACCTTGGTTTAGAAATCGGAAAAAGAGGAACGCTGGAAAATAATATGATTCGCCAGAATTTTGTAAACCTGAGAATCGGACTAAATTTCGCCGATAAATGGTTTAATAAACGTCTTTATGATTAAGAAATGAATTTTCTTCTTAAAATATTCTATAAAAATATAGCCGCCCTACTGGGTTGTGCTATATTTTTTGGTTTAATTTCCTGTGATGAAGATTTAACGGCGATTAATAAAAACAACAATACCAACTTCCCTTCGCAGATCATCAACAACGCCAATATTGTGCAGCGTGATTCGGGAATGATTAAATTACGTGCTACCGCACCACTTATCGAGAAATTCGAATTTATTGACTCGCCCTATATTGTAGCAAGAAAAGGAATCAATATTCTTTTTTACGACAAGAAAAAACCGAAAGAGCCCGGAAAAATAAAAGCGAATTTTGCCAAATTCAATGAAAAAAAGAAGTTTTACGAGGCCAAAGGAAATGTAAGAATAACTACGAACGAAAATCAGATGTTCGCAATGCAGTCGGTATTTTGGGATCAGAATAAAAGACTGATTTATACTTCGGATACAGTATATGTTACCGATAAAGATGGCTCCACACTTGTAGGCGCAAACGGTATGAAAGCCAAGGACGATTTCTCCGAATATACCTTCTACAACAATTCCGGCAACATTAACGCAAAAAAAATCCCCGAAAAAGGAAGATAATTTTCGTAAATTCGAAAAAATCTTTTCTTATGACCTTTCATGCAATCGGGTTAATGTCGGGAACAAGCCTCGATGGACTTGATATTTGTTTTGCCAAATTTCAGCACCTTAATTCCGAATGGAACTACAGTATTCTTCATGCTGAGACACTTCCCTATACTTCTGATTGGGCAGAAAAACTGAACAGTGCAATTCTCTTAAAACCTGATGAATTATTGGCCCGGAATGCTGATTATGGCTTCTATCTTGGTCAAAAAGTAAAGGAATTTATCTCCAAAAATTCATTGACGGAAATCGATTTAATTGCATCTCACGGTCACACAGTTTTCCATCAGCCACAACGCAAATTTACTTTACAGATTGGTGATGGAAGGGCAATTAAGATTTTAAATAATATTCCAACAGTGTACGATTTCCGTAGCCAGGATGTGCTTATGGGAGGCAACGGCGCGCCGCTCGTACCGATTGGTGATGAACTGCTTTTTTCTGAATTCGACGCTTGCCTTAATATTGGCGGATTTTCGAATATTTCTACCAAACAAGAGGGAGAAAGAATCGCCTTTGATATTTGCCCGGTAAATATTGTTCTCAACAAATACGCCGCTGTACTCGGGAAAAATTACGATGACAACGGAAATATTGCAAGAAACGGTAAAGTAAACGAAATGATTTTAAAATCTTTAAATGCTCTTCCGTTTTACAAAGAAAATCATCCCAAATCTTTAGGAATCGAATGGGTAAACAAAAACGTCATTCCTTTGCTGGAAAATGAAACGCCGGAGAATATTCTGGCAACATTCACCGAACATGCATCCGGGCAAATTGCTCAGGTTTTTAATCATTATCAGTTTAAAAACGTTTTGTTTACAGGTGGCGGTACGTACAACACTTATTTAATTGAGCGTATTAAAACCAAATCATCAACGGAAATAAAAATCCCTGCACCTGAACTCATCGATTTCAAAGAAGCGCTTATTTTCGCATTCATGGGAGCTTTGAGGATGAATAACGAAATCAATGTACTTTGCTCTGCAACGGGAAGCACTGCCGACCATTCGTCCGGACTAATTGTTTGATCAGAAAATTTTAATTCAAAAACATAAAATATATGCAGATAGACATCAGAAAACTGGCCATTGAAGATTATGATGAGCTTAAAGAAACCATGCAGAAAGCCTATCCGGCAATGTCGGAAAATATTTGGTCTAAAAAAAGCATCCAAAAGCTGATCCGGATTTTCCGTGACGGACAGATTTGCATTACTGTGGATGGCAAAATTGCGGCGGTTGCACTATCACTCATCGTACAGTACGAGCTGTATGGCGATGATCATACATACAAAGAAATCACAGGAAATTACACTTTTAACACCCATTCGGAAACCGGAAATGTTTTGTACGGAATTGAAGTTTTTGTAGATCCCGAATTCAGAAAACTTCGCCTTGCCAGAAGACTTTATGATGTAAGGAAAGAACTGTGCGAAACCTTAAATTTAAAATCGATAATGGTGGGCGGCAGAATCCCGAATTATCACCTGTACAGTTCGGAACTTTCGCCAAGAGCCTATATCCAGAAAGTAAGAAATAAAGAAATTTATGATCCGGTGTTAAGCTTTCAGCTCGCCAATAATTTTTTGCCGGTAAGAATTCTCAAAAATTATTTACCGGAAGATCAGCATTCTGAACAAAACGCGGTGTTGCTTCAATGGAACAACATTTATTACAGCAAAAAGCCCAATACAATGCAGGATTCTGTCATTCGTCTGGGTTTGGTTCAGTGGCAGATGAGGCATTTTAAAAATCTGGATGCGTTTTTTGAGCAGGTAGAGTTTTTCGTGAATGTGATGGCAGATTATAAATCGGATTTCATCATGTTCCCGGAACTTTTCAACACGCCTTTACTTGCTCCTTTCAATCATCTGTCGGAACGTGAAAGTATGTTCAAACTCGCTGAGTTAACAGAAGAAATCAAACAGAAACTTTCGGAATTTGCCATCGGTTACAACATCAATATTGTTGGCGGAAGTATGCCAATTGTAGAAGATGGTGAACTTTACAATATCAGCTACCTGCTTCACCGTGACGGAAAAATTGATGAACACAGAAAAATTCACATCACACCCAATGAGAAAAAATATTACGGAATGAAAGGCGGCAACGAGATCAAAGTCATCGACACCGATTGTGGAAAAGTGGGATTGGTTATCTGTTATGATGTGGAATTTCCGGAACTGCCAAGGATTTTAGCAGATCAGGGGATGAAAATTTTATTTGTTCCTTATTTAACCGATACCCAAAATGCATACACCCGAGTTCGTCACTGCGCGGCGGCAAGAGCTATAGAAAATGAATGCTATGTTGCAATCGCCGGGTGTGTCGGGAATTTGCCGGGTGTAAATAATATGGACATCCAGTTCGGCCAGGCGGCGGTTTTTACGCCTTCGGATTTTGCTTTTCCGTCTAATGCCATTAAAGGTGAAGCTACCGCGAATACAGAAACCACACTGATTGTAGATGTAGATCTGAATCTACTGAAAGAACTGCATCATTATGGCGCTGTGCGGACAATGACAGACCGCAGATTGGATTTGTACGCCACGGTGAATTATAACAGTGATACAGAATAAAAATAAAATCCCGAAACTGTTTCAGTCTCGGGATTTTTTATGTTTTAAAATTCTTTTTTAAAGCTTAAATTCAAGTTTTACGTTGAAGAATCTGCCTGTTAACCGTACCGGAACCGGATAGTTGTAACCTGTAGAAACATCATTCACCCACTGGTTTGCAACCGTATTGCTGATATTAAATGCATTGAAAATCTGAACACCTAAAACCAGTTCATTGAAATTGCTCCAGAATCCCGAGTTAACTTTATTGTCTTTTTGATCAATGAAAACTTTAGATAAACCGATGTCAACTCTTTTATAAGAAGGTAAAGTCCTTTGGTATCTGTAGGGAGCTTCGAAATCAGGCTTTCCGTTTTCATCTAAAGAAATTGGTGTTCCTGAAGGTAGTCCGTTGGCATAAGTTAATGTTAGATTTACCCGCATTGATGGGAATTTCGGCATATAATCCTGATAAAACATCGAAAACCTGAACCGCGGATCTGTAGGTCTTGGGATATTTCCTTTTCCCTCAATATTTTCGTAAACCCGGGCGTAACTTGCAGAAATCCAAGAATCCACACCCGGAACAAATTCACCAAACAAACGGGTATCGAGTCCATAGGCATATCCTTCTGCATTGTTTTCACCGGAATAACGGATTCTCACATTATCCAAATAATATGGGATTAAATTATCCATTTTCTTGTAATAAGCCTCAGTCGTTAGTTTGAAAGGTCTGTCAACCATGCGGAACTCGTAATCATTGGATAAAATGACCTGCATGGAACGCTGGGATTTAATATTGGAATTAAAGTTTCCGTCCAGATCCTTGATTTCTTTATAAAATGGCGACTGGTAATAAATCCCTCCGGAAATTTTAAAGAGCATATCCATATCCCAGTTGGGTTTTATGGCAAACTGTGCTCTTGGAGAAATGATGGTTTCATCATTAAAATCCCAGTGAGAAGCACGAACTCCTGCATTCAGGAAAACCCTGTTTTCACCCCAGTAAAATTTCTTTGAAAACTGTGCATATCCTGAAAGTCTTGTAGGCTCAATATGATTTGCACCTGCGATATTATAACGCAAACGAAGCTGCGAAGGATCCAGAACACCAGGATTGGTATAATCTCTCGGCGTGCTGTAACCCAAAGAATCTACAAGCTGCCATTCATTAGTGAAGTCTTTCAGGTTTTCTTTTTCGAATTTTAAACCTACCTCGAAATCGGTGTTTACATCAGGTGAAAAACGTGTTTTCAGTTGTGAACCGTAGGTTTTTACCAATAAATCGTTTCTTGCATGATCGATTTGCCCACCAACATCGTAAGAGGTTATAGGAGCTCCCGTAATCGGGTCAAAAGTCTGCAGCAAGTAGGCAGAGGCAATGGTGTAATATTCTCGCTCGCGGTTTTGGTACGCAAAATTATCGAGCGTGAAAGTCCACTTTTTATTGGGTTTGAAATTGATGGATGCTGTACCCATCATATTTTTATACTGATCGTCTTCTTTTCCGTTGTAGAAAACGCTCAGTTTTAAAGGCGTCTGCAAACTTCCGAAATCCACTTCCTTTACTTTAGGAACCATTTCGTAATCGTTTTTACTCCAGTAACCGATAAAAGAAAAATCCCACTTATCGTTTAGTTTATAATTGATATACGACTGAAAATCCATGTACTGAGGATTGAAATCGGTATCTTCATTCAAAGTATTCAGAACAAGATTTGTATTTCTGTATCTCCCGGAAAACAAGGCAGAAAGCTTTTTATTCTTGCTTGCAAATCCCGTTGAAAGCCTGCCTCCAATTAAACTTGCCTCTCCCGAAACTTCAAATTTTGTAGGTTGTCTGTAATAAATATTCAGGGCTGAAGACATTTTATCACCATATTTTGCTTCAAAACCTCCGGCAGAAAAATTAATTGCCTGCACCATGTCGGGATTAATGATGCTCATCCCTTCCTGAAGGGAATTCCGGATAAGAAACGGGCGGTAAATTTCAATATCATTGATGTAAATAAGATTTTCATCATAGTTTCCACCGCGAACCATATATTGAGATGAAAGTTCGGTATTCGAGTTTACCGAGGGCAAAGTTTTGATGAGTCCCTCAACCCCACCTGAAAGTGAAGCCACCTGCTGCGCCTCTTTTGCAGAAATTTCTATAGAAGTTAAATCTGTTACTTTGGGTTTTCCTTTTTTCTGAAAAACCACTTCTTGAATCTGTGTTTCTCTCTCAGCATTTACAAACAGAACATTGATATTTTGAACTTTAGGCGTTGTTTTAACCGTTTTGGAAAAGTTTCTGAAATTTTCTTTCTGAACAGCAAGAACCTGCTCTGTATCTGCAATCGGAATCTTTACAAACCCATTTATATCGGTAAGAAAATTCTGGTTGTTATAAGATACGTTGGCCTGAGAAACCGGAGCGCCGTTTTCATCTAAAACCTTCAGACTGATTTGCGAAAACGCAAAAATAGGCGCAAATGCAAGGAGTAAAAGTGTTTTTTTCAATGCAGGAAATTTAGGTTTTTAAAGATAACAAAATTAAATAATGGCTTGCCGAACTCTTGTTAATTTTTGCAGTAAATCTTCAAGTTTATCAAGTTTAAGCATATTTGCCCCATCTGAAAGTGCGCAACTTGGATCAGGATGCGTTTCAATGAAAAGTCCGTCTGCACCTACAGCGATTCCTGCTTTTGCAATGGTTTCAATTAGTTCCGGGCGGCCGCCTGTAACACCTGAATTTTGGTTGGGCTGCTGCAGCGAATGGGTTACATCCAAAATTACCGGCGCATAATTCTGCATCGTAGGAATTCCTCTGAAATCGACTACCAGATCGGTGTAACCGAAAGAATTACCACGTTCGATGATGGCGGTTTTAGGGTTTCCGGAATCTGTCACTTTTTCTACCGCAAATTTCATGGATTCTGGGGATAGAAACTGCCCTTTTTTCAGCGTAACACATTTATTTGTTTTTGCAGCGGCGACCAACAAATCGGTTTGGCGAACCAAAAAAGCCGGAATCTGTAAAACATCTACATAATTTGCAGCTAAACCCGCATGTTCGTTTTCGTGAATATCAGTAGTGGTAGGAATATTGAAAGTCTCGCCAACTTTCTTCAGGATTTCCAGAGATTTTTCTTCACCGATCGTGGTGAAAGAATCTACCCGGCTGCGGTTTGCTTTTTTGAAACTTCCTTTGAAGATATAAGGAATTTCATATTTAGTGGTAAGTTCTACTACTTTTTCAGCGATTCTCAGCGCCATATCTTCACCTTCGATAATGCACGGACCGGCGATAAGGAAGAAGTTTTTGGAATCTTTATGCTGAATGTTTTCTAAGTATTGAATCATATTTATTCAAATTTTAATTTAACAAAAATACGGAAATTTTTTGCAGTTTCGGAGCAATGGATTTGCGGAGCGAAAAAGAAAAAACGGGCAATAACCCGTTTAAAGTATAAATTACAGCAACTTTATAATTTTTTAAGAATTCTTTCGAAAGTATTGATGTTTCGGGAAGTGATTTTGTCTTTCAATTTCTTTTTTCCTAAAACTTTCCCGAAAGTCGAACCTAAAGTATTTCCTTTTTGAATTTGCCAGTAAAATGTATCTGCAACAATTTGGGCATTTTCGTTTTCTGCCTTATCCGATTTCGAAAATTCTTCTATCAAAAGAGTTTCAACATCTTCAATTCCTACAAACGCATAAATATGAAGATCTTCGGCTTTGGTAAAAGGATTATTATTTACAATTTCTGAAATTTCGTTCTCGTTTTTTAGGAAAAGAAAAGCTTCATAATCGAAATACTCTGACATTGATTTCTCCAAAATGTTCTTCAGCTCCGAAGGTTTTTTATCTGATGAAAAGAGAATATTTCCGGAAGCCAAAACGCTACTTACCTCCTTCATTCCAGCGTCAGTAAACACGTTCATCACTTCCGCCATTTTCATGGAAGTTCCGTTTACATTGACACCGCGGAGAAAAGCACAGTATTTCATTGGTGAATTTTATTGCGTAGCCTTCATCATCGCATTGGTAATCTGGGCTTCTTTTTCTTTAGAATACGTAGAATCATAAGGATTCATCACATCAAATAAATAGGTGTAAAAAGGAGTAATAACCTGCACTTTTTCAGATTCTCTGAACGCCTTATCTTTACCCATTGTCTGCAGATTTTTCACGAAATCATTGAAGCGTTTATCGACCGTTTCAATGGATTTTAAAAGATACTGGTAGCCTTTTTCCTTCTGTCCGATTTTATTATAAGCATCGGAAACCGCGCCTACAACCAGTGAATACTCCATCGGTTTTGTACGCATCTGTTTCCCTGCAAAACGCTGTTCTTCGGGCGAAAGACTGGTGTAATAATCGTATTCGGTGAAAATTCCTTTTTTCAGTTCTTCGGCAAGTTTAATTCCTTTCGATTCCTGGCCGGCAACGATATATCCATAAACCATTGAGCTCAATGACCTCGGATCGTTGTATTTCTCCACAGGAATCTCGCGGGAAGCCATATCCAGAACTTCAAGGGCTTTTGATTTCTGTCCGGAAAGTGCCAAAGCTTCAGCGGCACGGCTTGCAGAACTTCTGTAGCTTACAATATTCTGTGTACAGGTTTCATCGAAATGAACATTTAAATCTTTGAAATTGCCCCAACTGTAATTTTTTACGGTATTATAAAGCGAATTTGCATCTACTCTTCCCATTTCCCCGTCTTCACGTTCCGGAGTGTTGATCGGAACCAGGCGGTAACTGAAACCGTCGAACTGTAGATAATCTCCAAGATAAAAAATGTTTTCAGGATCGTAAATTCCGCCTGTAGAGAAGTTTATCGGTCGGTTCCAATCGAAATTAGCAAGAATGTCCAGCAGAATCAAATTATTTTTGAACATACTGTTGCTCTTGTAATTGATGGTAATGTGGTCAACAGCCAGCGCTGCATCTTTTGCTTCAATAGTACCCGATTTCACTGCATTGGCTTTGTTTACCGGCAAAATAAATTTTGAAACCGGCAGGAAATTGAATTTCTCATATTTAGCTTCACCAAAGAGCATTTTTAGGATTTCATCTTTATCCTCAGACTTTACTTTAATGAAATCTATTGCTTCTTTCAGCGTCATAGAATCCTGGGTCATAAACTTCCTGAATCCTGCAAAAGCCGTTTCCGGAGCGCCCTGATCTTTCAGGTTGGCAAAAACGTTCTTCCAGTCCTCCGGGCTCATAAGGTAAATCTGATCGTTGGTTCCATCTCGGTAATCTTCATGATTTAATACTGACGGCACAGGCATCGAATTATACGTTCTTCTCTTCACCTGATCGATATTCCACGGGGTTGAAAGCAAGGTGAAATTCACAACTTTCACATCATCGCGCATGCCCGAAGTTTCCTGCATTCCCCAAATCGGGTACGTGTCATTATCGCCATATACAAAAAGGATATCATTTTTCGGAAGCGATTTCAATGTTGAATAAGCATAATCATAAGCTGCACTTCTGCCACTTCTGTCATGTACATTATAGTTCTGGAAACCCATCATGAAAGGTATTCCCATCAGTACAATTCCTGCCACTACATTTACAGCGTTTGATTTTATTTTTTCCTGAATAAACCACAGGATCGCTGCAGCACCGAGGCCAATCCATATGGAAAATGCGAAAAATGACCCCACCATCGCATAATCTCTTTCGCGAACTTCGAAGGGCTTCACTCCGGTGTAGAAAATAATTCCGACACTGGTGATGACAAAAAGCGAAAGTATCGCATAAAATCTACCGAAATCTCGGTTCAGCTGGAAGAAAAAACCAATTAGACCCAATAAAAGCGGTAAAAAGAAAAACGCAACAGTACTTTCATTTTTGAATTTTGCAGGCATTTTGCTTTGGTCACCCCACAAAGCATTGTCAACAAAAGGAATTCCTGAAATCCAGTTTCCGCGGTTGTTTTCCATGTGACCTTCAAGATCATTTTGTCTTCCAACAAAATTCCACATCAGATATCGCACAAAATAATAGCCGTTCTGGAAGGTGAAAAAGTAATCTAAATTCTGTGCTAAAGAAGGCTTCTGAACGTTGATTAAATTATAAGGTTTTACCTTCAGATAATCTTCAACTTTAATGCTTCCGTCTTCATACTTCTGGCGTAATTCCTCGTAAATCTGTTTTGCTTCCGGACTGTCGGCAACGTCTTCGTTGTCATAATTGAAAGAAAAATCCGGTGCGCCGTACATCGAGATATAGTTGGCCATCACTCCCTGATCTTCATTGAACATTCTCGGCATAAAACCAACATGAGCTTTGCTGTAAACGTAGTTATAACGGTCTCCTACTTTTCTGTAAGTACCGGTTTGTTCATCTTTTTCATATACATCGCCTGTTTTTTCGGTCTTATAGCTTCCGTCTTCATTTTTCTGAATTCCGTTGGCATCGAGATATGCCGTATAATTCTGTCCGTAAGAAGTTGGCCAATCGCCGTATTGCTCACGGTTATAATAATCGAGCATTCCAATCGCGTTATCAGGATTATTAAGGTTCATCGGAGGATTTGCAATAGCGCGAATCGGAATCACCATCCAGCAGGAAAAACCAATCACCATATAAACTACGGATAAAGCGGCAGTTTGATAAATACTTTTTCTTGATTTTTTAGCATAATTAATAGCAAAATAGCAGAACGCAATCAACAAAATAAATGCGATGATGGTTCCGGAATGGAAAGGAAGACCAATTCCGTTAACTGCAAAAATTTCCATTTTACCGAAAAGTGTCATGATTAAAGGGAAAATTCCTTTAAATACAATTCCTAAAATAATTAAAGTGAATACGTTTGCCCAAAGAAAACTTTTCCAGGTAAACGTATAGTTTCTTGCATAATAAATTAAACATACAGCCGGAATTGCAAGCATACACATCATGTGAACACCCACAGAAAGCCCAGTTACGAAGAAGATTAAGATAATCCACCGTTCGTTGTCGGAATCATGATATTCGTTTTCCCATTTGGTAATGAGCCAAAGTAAAAGAGCGATAAACATGGTAGCCATCGAGTAAACTTCGCCTTCAACAGCAGAAAACCAGAAGGTGTCGGAAAAAGTAAAACTTAAAGCTCCAATCGCTCCTGCGAATAAAATGGCAATTTCCTGATGTTTTGTAATTTCATTGAAATCTTTATTCAGAAGTCTGCGCACCAGATGCGTGATGATCCAGAACAGAAAAAGAACCGTAACTGCACTGAAAAGCGCCGACATGCCATTAATGACAATCGAATAATTATCACCGTTACCAAAAGCAAACATGGCTGCAACAGCTCCTACAAGCTGAAAAAGTGCTGCGCCTGGGGCATGGGTAACCTCCAGTTTTGCAGCGGAAGCGATATATTCTCCCGTATCCCAAAAACTGAAATTATGCTCTATCGTTGATAAATAGGTAACAAAAGCGATCGCAAAAATAACCCATCCTAAAATGGTATTCCATTGTTTAAAAGACCAATTTTTCATAAAAAATATTCAATGTTGCGAAAATAAGGTTTTTCTTTAATTATCTTTATAATTTAACAAAGATTAAGTGAATGTGCATCGAGTGTGGTTTATGAAAAATACATTTCTATTGTTCTGCAAATCAGAAAAAACTGTTTAAATTGTTGTATTATTTATTTTTTAGTATTTTTGCAGACGGTTTTATAGAGAAAAATGACGAAAAATGACTAATGTTCACGATAACATTCTTGGCTTAATTGGCAACACCCCATTGGTAAAACTCAATTCGGTTACCAAAGACATACCAGCAACAGTTTATGCTAAACTTGAATCTTATAATCCCGGCCATTCTACCAAAGACAGAATTGCAGTTCACATTATAGAAGCTGCGGAAAGAAAGGGCCTTATAAAACCGGGTTCAACGATTGTTGAAACTACATCCGGCAATACCGGATTTTCCATTGCGATGGTTTGTATCATTAAAGGTTATAAATGTATTCTTGCCGTAAGCAACAAAACAAAAAAGGAGAAAATTGCGTACCTGAAAGCTTTAGGCGCTACAGTTTACATCTGCCCTGCGAATGTTGCGGCTGATGATCCCAGGTCTTATTACAAAGTTGCTAAAAGAATCGCTTCAGAAACTCCTGATTCAATTTACATCAACCAATATTTCAATGAACTTAATATTGATGCACATTACCAAACAACCGGACCCGAAATTTGGGAACAGACCGGCGGAAAAATAACGCATCTTATTGCCTGCACAGGAACCGGCGGAACTTTATCAGGTTCAGCAAAATTCTTAAAAGAGAAAAATCCTAACATTAAAGTTATTGGTGTTGATGCTTCCGGTTCAATCTTAAAAGGTTTCCACGAAACAGGAAAAATCAATAAAGATGAAATTCATCCTTACCAAATCGAAGGCATGGGAAAAAATCTTATTCCTGCAGCATTATTATTCGATAAAGTAGATGAATTTGTTAGGGTTAACGACGAAATGTCCGCTTACAGAACACGTGAAATCGCCCTGAAAGAAGCCATTATGGGAGGATACACTACTGGTGCAGTAACGCAGGGACTTTTGCAGTATGCAAGTGCAAACGAATTTTCGAAAGACGATGTAGTGGTGGCAATTTATCCGGATCACGGTTCACGATACATCACTAAGGTATACAGTGATCAGTGGATGGAAGAACAGGGATTCATCAATAACTGTGTTCATAATTACGACGAAGTTTATAAAACAGAAATTATCTTGTAATTAAACTAAAAATTTACACAACAACCTTTTTGTAGCCTGCAAAAAGGTTTTTTTTGGTCAAATTTTGTTAACTTTGTTCTCTATATAAAAATTACAAAAATCTTATAAAATAATGACAGATATTTTTGATCGGTTACGTCAAAATCCAGGACCGCTCGGGCAGTTTGCAGATTACGCAGAAGGATATTTCGTTTTTCCTAAATTAGAAGGACCTATTGGCCCAAGAATGAGGTTTCAGGGCAGAGAAGTTGTTTTCTGGAGTGCCAATGATTATTTGGGACTTTGCAACCATCCCGAGGTTTTAGAAGCAGACGCGAAAGCTGCAGCAGAATTCGGTATGTTCTATCCGATGGGTGCACGCGCCATGTCTGGGGAAACTGAACAGCACCAGCAGTTAGAAAAAGAGCTTGCGGAATTTGTAGGTAAAGAATTAGCATATCTTTTAAACTTCGGTTATCAGGGAATGGTTTCTACCATCGACGCATTGGTAGGAAGACATGATGTGATCGTTTATGATGCCGACTCACATGCGTGTATCGTTGATGGTGTACGCCTTCACATGGGGAAAAGCTTCACTTATAAACATAATGACATTGCGAGTTTAGAGAAAAATCTAGCTCGTGCAACAAAAGTAGCAGAAGAACAAGGTGGCGGAATTTTAGTTATTACTGAAGGCGTTTTCGGAATGCGCGGAATGCAGGGAAAACTTAAAGAAATCTGCGAGTTAAAATCTAAATTTAACTTCAGACTTTTGGTAGATGATGCCCATGGTTTCGGAACTTTAGGAAAAACCGGCGCAGGTGCTGGTGAAGAGCAAGGTTGCCAGGATCAAATCGATGTTTATTTTTCAACTTTTGCAAAATCAATGGCTGGTTTCGGTGCATTTATCGCCGGTGATGCCGATATTATCAGAATTTTAAAATACAATTTACGTTCTCAGGTTTTTGCAAAATCTTTAACAATGCCAATGGTAATTGGAGGTTTGAAGAGACTGGAACTTCTGCGTTCAAGACCTGAAATCAAAGCTAAACTTTGGGAAAACGTAAATAAACTACAGAACGGATTAATCGAAAGAGGTTTCAATATTGGCGGTACAGATACCTGCGTAACCCCTGTAATGATGGAGGGTTCTACTGTAGAAGCTACCCTTCTGGTAAAAGACCTTAGAGAAAACTATGGAATCTTCACTTCAGTAGTAATTTATCCGGTAATTCCTAAAGGAATGATTCTACTGAGACTTATCCCAACCGCATCGCACACTGATGCTGAGATTAATGAAACCCTGGATGCTTTCGATGCGATCCACGATAAATTAACCTCCGGATTCTACAAAGAGCAAGAGCAGAAATTACTTGAAGAAAAGGGTTTATCCTTTAAATCAACATAGAATTTTTCAGTATTTATATTTTTATATAAGCCGCCTGAAAAATTCAGGCGGTTTTATATTACCCGAATGTCAGTATTTAATGTTAACAATAATGCAAGCATATCGAATTATAAATTAATCACATATTTTAAAAAAAATAGCAAGATGAAACAAATTTTAATCACCAAAAACGATTTCACCAGAATTCATAAATCCATCAGTGATGCTAAACAAAACAACACCATTAAAAAAGAGGAAGCAGAAAAATTACTGAAAGAACTGCATTCAGCCAAAGTGATGCCTTCAGAAGAAATTCCGTCGGATGTAGTGACGATGAATTCTATTGTAAAATTTCATTTCGAAAACAATAAGAAAGAAATGCAGTTTCAGATTGTATATCCTGCGCAGGCAGATTTCAAAAATGGCAAAGTTTCTATTTTTTCTCCTGTTGCTGCTGCTTTAATCGGTTACGGAGTTAATGATGAAATCGACTGGATTGTGCCTTCCGGAATGACTAAAATTATCATCGATGAGATTATTTACCAGCCCGAAGCTGCCGGAGATTTTGATTTGTAAGAACGCAAAATCCATATAACAAGATTCAAAACCGCCGGTTTCTGCTGGCGGTTTCTGTAATAAAGAAATCTTTAATCTGAAAGATTTAAATTTGCAAAAATATTCCTTTGAAAGAACTTCTGCTCATCACGCCACCTTTTACGCAGCTCAACACCCCATACCCTGCCACAGCTTATTTAAAAGGCTTTCTTAACACCAAAGAAATCGCAAGTTTCCAGATGGATTTGGGAATTGAAGTTATTTTGAAGGTTTTTTCTCAACACGGTCTTCAGAATGTATTTAGTAAAAAATTGGAAGTACAGAAACTTTCAGAAAATGCCAGGCGAATCTTGGCTTTGAAGGATGAATACATCAAAACCATTGAACAGGTTATTCTGTTTTTGCAGGGTCACAATCCCACTTTAGTGAGACAGGTTTGCAGCATGAATTTTCTGCCCGAAGCGTCGCGTTTCAATACGATTGATGATTTGGAGTTTGCTTTCGGAAACATGGGCTTGCAAGACAAAGCCAAACATCTCTGCACGCTTTATTTAGAAGATATTGCAGATTTTATTGTTGAATGTATTGATGAGAATTTCGGATTCAGTCGATATGCAGAACGCTTGGGACGCAGCGCGAATTCCTTTGATGAACTCTATGAAAAACTTTCTGATTCCCCTACTTTCATTGATGAAATTACATTAGCAACCCTCAAAGAAAAAATGGAATACATACAACCGAAAATGGTTTGTTTTTCGGTTCCTTTTCCGGGAAATTTATATTCCGCGTTTCGATGTGCAAAATTCATCAAACAAAATTACCCAGAAACAAAGGTTGCCATGGGCGGCGGCTTTCCAAATACTGAACTAAGAGAATTAAAAGACAAAAGAGTTTTTGAATTTTTCGATTATATTACCCTGGATGACGGCGAACTTCCGATTGAACTTTTGCATCAAAATCTCAGTAATCAGGGCGACTTAGGAGATTATAAAAGAACTTTTCTGCTTGAAAATGGCGAAGTAATCTATAAGAATAATTCCCTTAAAACAGACTATAAACAGTCTGAAATCGGAACTCCCGATTATTCCGATTTGCAGCTCCAACACTATATTTCCGTCATAGAAATCGCGAATCCTATGCACAGTTTATGGAGCGACGGAAGATGGAACAAGCTTACCATGGCCCACGGTTGTTATTGGGGGAAATGCACGTTCTGCGACATTTCTCTTGATTATATCAGATTATACGAACCGGTATCGGCAAAAATATTGGTAGACCGGATGCAGGAATTAATTACGAAAACGGGTGAAACGGGATTTCACTTTGTAGACGAAGCCGCTCCACCGGCGCTTATGAGGGAAGTTGCTTTAGAAATTCTTCGCAGAAATTTAGTCGTTACCTGGTGGACAAACATTAGATTTGAAAAAAATTTCAGCAGAGATTTATGTTATCTGCTGAAATTATCTGGCTGTGTAGCTGTTTCCGGTGGGTTGGAAGTTGCCAGCGACCGGCTTTTGAAACTTATCGACAAAGGAGTTTCGGTAGAACAAGTCGCAAAAGTCACACGCAATTTCACGGAAGCAGGAATTATGGTTCACTCCTATTTAATGTATGGTTTCCCGACGCAAACGGTTCAGGAAACGGTAGATTCGCTCGAAATGGTTCGCCAGCTTTTTGAAATGGGAATTCTGCAAAGTGGATTCTGGCATCAGTTTTCGATGACTGCTCACTCGCCAATCGGGCAAAACCCTGACGAATTCGGTGTTTCACCGCTGAAGAAAGAAATTTTATTTGCCAATAACGATGTTGATTTTACTGATAAAACTGGAATCGATCACAGTAAATTCGGTTATGCATTGAAAAAATCGCTGTTTAATTATATGCATGGGATTAATTTTGAAATACCGCTTCAGGAGTGGTTCGATTTTAAAATTCCAAGAACAACAATACATCCGGATTATATCCACGACTCCTTGTTGGAAACTGAAGATTTTAAAATCAAAGGAAATTCAAAAATAATTTTCCTGAGTAAAAATCCGGTTGCGGAAGATTTTGTAAAAACAAAAAAAGGAAATTCCCGAAACATTACCCAACTTACTTTTCATCTTAAAACCAATATCGTAAAAATTGAACTGGATCAGAAAAAAGCTTATTGGCTTTTGAAGATGATGCAGGAAAATTCAATAGCAAAACCACAGAAAATTACGCTTCAATACCTCAAAAATAATTTCGAGGAAAATTTTGAAGATTTTGAACTGTTTTGGTTTTCGAAACCTTTGAAACAGCTCAAGGAAAATGGAATTATTTTAAGTCTATAAGCAAAATTGTCAACCAAATAAAAATCCCGTCCTTTTAAAGAACGGGATTTTATTATGTGTAAAGGTGAGTTATTCAGCGAGAATAATTCCTTTATTGTTACTGAATTCGATTACACCACTTTTCACCGGGAAAGAAAATACGCTTTCTTTTTCGTTTTCTTTCGTGAAATTTTTCGCGTATT
>NZ_DAMBHK010000018.1:31282-35127 GCF_032060305.1 Kaistella sp.
GGGAAAGAAAATACGCTTTCTTTTTCGTTTTCTTTCGTGAAATTTTTCGCGTATTTGTCATCTATTTCGTTGGTAAAAACTCTTACTTTACCACCGATTAATGACGCTACGATTGCCGCGTGATCTTTCATAATATGGAAATCGCCATTTTTTCCGGGAAGTAAAACTGATTTTACATCACCTTCAAAAACTACAAATTCCGGGGTTAGTATCTTTATATTCATTATAAATTGCTTTTGGCTTTTGGCTAATCGCTAGTGGCAATAAGCCAGAAGCAGTTTATGCGTTTTCAGCAAGCATTTTCTCACCAGCTTCAATCGCTTCTTCGATGGTTCCTTTCAGGTTGAAAGCAGCTTCTGGTAAGTGATCTAATTCACCGTCGATAATCATGTTGAAGCCTTTGATGGTATCCTTAATATCAACCAACGCACCTTTCAGACCTGTAAACTGTTCTGCAACGTGGAAAGGCTGAGAAAGGAAACGCTGTACTTTTCTTGCACGGTAAACTGAAAGTTTATCATCTTCTGAAAGTTCTTCCATACCAAGAATCGCGATGATATCCTGTAATGCCTTGTATTTCTGTAAGATTTCTTTTACTCTCTGTGCACAGTCGTAATGCTCATCTCCTAAAATTTCAGGAGTTAGGATTCTTGAAGTTGAAGCCAATGGATCAACCGCTGGATAAATACCTAATGAAGCAATTTTTCTGTCCAATACGGTAGTTGCATCCAAGTGAGCAAATGTGGTAGCCGGAGCTGGGTCAGTTAAGTCATCCGCAGGTACGTAGATCGCCTGAACTGAAGTAATAGATCCGTTTTTAGTTGAAGTAATTCTTTCCTGCATTGCACCCATTTCAGATGCCAAAGTTGGTTGGTAACCTACCGCAGAAGGCATACGCCCAAGAAGTGCAGATACCTCAGAACCTGCCTGAGTAAAACGGAAAATGTTATCAACGAAGAACAAAACGTCTCTACCTTGTCCTTGTCCGTCACCGTCACGGAAATATTCAGCGATTGTTAAACCTGAAAGTGCAACACGTGCTCTTGCTCCAGGTGGCTCATTCATCTGTCCGAAAACGAAAGTACATTTAGAGTCTTTCATTTCTTCCATATTAACTTTGGATAAATCCCAACCTCCATTTTCCATAGAGTGCATGAATTCGTCGCCATATTTAATGATGCCTGACTCAAGCATCTCTCTCAAAAGGTCGTTTCCTTCTCTGGTTCTTTCACCTACACCGGCAAAAACCGAAAGACCACCGTGCCCTTTTGCAATATTGTTAATCAATTCCTGGATCAATACTGTTTTACCAACACCTGCACCACCGAACAAACCAATTTTACCACCTTTTGCATAAGGCTCTACAAGGTCGATTACTTTAATTCCTGTAAAAAGAACTTCTGCAGAAGTGGAAAGCTGATCGAATTTTGGTGCTTCTCTGTGAATTGGTAAACCGCCGGTTTCTTTAGAAACTTCCTGAATCCCGTCAATAGCATCACCTACAACATTGAAGAGACGTCCGTAAACACCTTCTCCTGTAGGCATTGTGATTTGTCTACCTTGTGAAACTACCTCCTGGCCTCTCTGAAGCCCGTCGGTTGCATCCATTGCGATACATCTTACAGAATCTTCGCCAATATGCTGTTCTACTTCAAGAATTACCTTGTTACCATCAGTTTTAGTGATTTCCAGTGCGTCGTAGATTTTCGGAAGCTCTGTTGCATCTGCGAAAATTACGTCGATTACCGGACCGATAATTTGAGAAATTTTTCCTTTAATTTGGTTTGCCATTGCTAATTTTTTCTTGAGTGCAAATATAATGAAAGTTCCCAAATCTGCAATTGCTTTAAAAGAAGATTTTTATCATATTTGCACCATCAAAAAATCTTCTTTTGAAAATCATCAAAAATCTTCAAGATTATTCCCCAAAAACTCCCTTGGCGCTTTCCATCGGAATGTTTGACGGGGTTCACCGCGGGCATCAAACGATCATCAAAAATCTGAATATCGCGGCCCAAAACAAAGATCTGGAATCGGCAATTCTTACCTTTTGGCCTCATCCGAGAACGGTGTTCAGCCCGAGTGATGATTTAAAACTGCTGAATACGATTGAAGAAAAAACTTATCTGCTCGAAAAAAACAACGTAGAGCATCTTTTTCTTAAAGAATTTGATGAAGAATTCCGGAATTTGACAGGCGAAGAATTTGTGAAACAGATCCTTGTTGAAAAACTGAACGTGAAGCATTTAATTATCGGTTACGACCACACGTTCGGGAAAAACAGGAGTGGCGATTTTAATCTTCTTCAGAAAATGTCTTCTGAATTTGGTTTTGAAGTGGTGCAGGTTGAAGCTGTAGATTTTCAGGACCGACATATCAGTTCCACCCAGATCAGAAATGCGCTGATGAATGCTGATATTATTGCAGCGAATGAAATGCTGGGATATCATTATTCTGTTTCTGGAGAAGTAGTTCATGGGAAGAAACTGGGCAGAACAATTGGCTATCCTACAGCGAATATTTCGGTGAATCTGATGAAGTTTTTACCTAAAAAAGGAGCTTATATCGTTGATGTTTTTGTGCAAAACAAACAGTTCAGAGGAATGCTGAGCATCGGAACCAATCCAACGGTAGATGGAAAGTCGCTTTCGACAGAGGTTTATATTCTGGATTTTAATGGAGATATTTATGGTGAAGCCATTTCGGTAAACTTTCGGCAATTTCTACATGATGAAGTAAAATTCGATGGCTTGCAACAGCTTATTGAAAGGCTTGATGAGGATAAAAAGCTCACAGAAAATTTTGAATTTTAACTGTTTTCTACTTCTACTTTCATTTTTTTCGTTAGGGATTCAAAAATCAATTCGTACGAAGAATCGATTAATTTCATAATCAGCTCACGTTTCAAACCTTCACACATCACCGAATTCCAGTGCGTTTTGTTCATGTGATAAGCTCCGGTAATCTGAGGATATTTTTCGCGGAGTTCTGCGCTCCACTCCGGATCGGTTTTTACAGCAATACTAAGAGGTTGTTTTTCTAAAGACATCAGTAAAAACATCTTCCCTCCCACTTTCATTACCAAAGTTTCTTTATCAAAGGGAAAAGTTTCTTCGACTCCTTTTTTGGCAAGACAGTAATCCAGAATTTCGTTGGCATCCATATTTTTTAGTAAGAATTCAATCAAATTTAGTAATTTTAATAATGTAAAATAATACTCATTTATAGTTACCTATCACTTATAATAAAAATATGAAGGCACTTATTATCGGCGCAACCGGCGCAACGGGGAAAGATTTGGTGAGCCAATTACTTACAGATAAAGGTTACGATGAAGTAAATGTCTTCGTGCGGCGACCTTTAGCTGTTGAAAACCCTAAACTTAAAACGCATATCGTAAACTTCGATAAACCTGAGGAGTGGAAAGATTTAGTAAAAGGAGATGTCGCCTTTTCCTGCCTTGGAACAACACTCAAAGCCGCAGGAAGCAAAGAAGCCCAGCGAAAAGTAGATTACGATTATCAGTACAATTTTGCAAAAGCCGCGAAAGAAAACGAAGTGGAAGATTATATTCTGGTTTCATCCTATGGAGCACACCCAAAATCTAAACTTTTCTATTCGCGCATGAAGGGTGAGCTTGAGCAAAGTATTAAAGATTTGCATTTTAATAAGTTAACGATTTTCCAGCCAGGAATGCTCGAAAGAAAAGATTCAGAAAGAACCGGGGAAGTTCTGGGTGGAAAAATTATAAAATTTGCCAATAAATTCGGCGTTCTGACCCAACAGAAACCTTTACCGACAGAGGTTCTGGCGAAGGCAATGATTAATTCCTCCAAGATAAAGTC
>NZ_DAMBHK010000019.1:0-13851 GCF_032060305.1 Kaistella sp.
CCATCAATAATGGAAGCGTGATTCAGTTCATCCGAAATAATAGCGTCTTCTTCTGAAAATAAGGGTTCGAAAACACCGCCATTTGCATCGAAACAAGCCGCGTAAAGGATGGTATCTTCCATTCCTAAAAATTTGGATATTTTAGCCTCCAGTTCTTTATGAATATCCTGAGTTCCACAGATAAAACGGACAGACGACATTCCGTAACCGTGGCTTTCAATCATATCCTGCGAAGCTTTCATTACTTCGGGATGGTTGGAAAGTCCTAAATAATTGTTAGCGCAAAAATTTAAGAGTTTTTTCCCGTTCGCTTCAATCTCAGCAGACTGCTGGGAAGTGATGATTCTTTCTGTTTTAAAGAGCCCTTCGTTTTTTATATTTTGTAATTCGCTCTGGAGGCTTTCCAGAAAATTTTTAGAAATCATAGTTGAATTTTTTAAGAAACGCTAATTTATGAAAAAAGCCCTCATTTCTGAAGGCTTTTGTTTTTATTCTTTAATAAATTTGAGATTCTGGTTCTCGATCTTAAGAAGGTAAACTCCTTTTGTTAATGTATTTACATCAATTGTTTTGCCGGAAGAATAGGTGCCGGTTTTAATCATTTTACCGTCCATACTGTAAATTTCGTATTGCTGGTCTTTTGTAATTCCGGATACCGAAAGGGAATTTTTCACGGGATTGGGATAGACTTTTACAGGATCTTTCGCGGAATCATTTACTGCAAGAATAGTGGTATCTTTTGCTACTGTAGAATTCCTCTGAAGAATTTGGTTTTCATAATTAAACTGAACAGAGGAAACGGGGAAATTGATCTGTTCCGCAAAATTCTGATTTTTAGTAGTATGATTAAGAACAAGGTAGGCCACCTGTCCGCCAGTACCGTTTACTTTAATAGGCAAAGGCATTTCGAAGAAATTTACCGATGAATGACTGGTTGTTTGACTGACCTTGAATCTCAGCATCTGATCAGACGTTTGGTTCCAGCGGATCTGATATGTTGGATGTCCCTGCCCGTAAATCCAATCATTAAAAAACTCAGTGAAATCCTTTCCCGTTGACATTAAAAGCGAGTTTTTGAGATCGGCAGTTTTTGCATAGGCGTAGGCCAGTTCGGGTCTTGAGTGATAATCCTTCAATGCAGAATAAAATACATCGTCACCTAAAATCCACTTGATCATTCTTACCACATAGCCACCTTTAGAATAACTTAACCTCCCACTGAAAATAGCTCCCGTGTTTCCCAGATTAGTATCGGAAACATATACACTACCACCAGAAGAGCTTGTTATATAGTTCATTTCGGAACTCAGATAGCTCATAAACTGAGAATTGGTCATCAATAATTTTTCGTTAGCCAGATGTTCACCGAATGTTGCAAAACCTTCGTTAAGCCAAATGTCGTTCCATGCTCCACAGGTTACCTTATCGCCAAACCACTGGTGTGCCAGTTCGTGTGCAATAATTCCTCTTCCCCAGGATCCCATTGATGACATGGTAGCGTGCTCCATACCTCCACCCCATCCGAACTGCATATGGCCGTATTTTTCATTCCTATAGGGATATGGCCCGAAATACTGCTCAAAAGTATTCATCACGGTTTTCGTCCATTCAATATTAGATATTACCGTAGAATTCGATGTGGTGGATGGGTAAAGATAATTAACAAAAGGGAATGCAGGACTTCCCATTGTGTCGTTGAGTTTCGTATAATTTGTAATACCTAAAGCTATCAAATAAGCTGGAATAGGATAATTGGTTTGCCAAAAAGTAAGTTTTCTGTTGCCGGGCAGCAATGTTTCTGAATATAATTTTCCGTTTGATGCAACATTATATTGTGATGGGGTATTAATTTTTAGATCAACTTTTTCGATCTTATCATTCAAACTTTGCTTTGTAGGAAACCATTCCTGAGCTCCATAAGGCTCTGAAAGCGTATACAGAACAGGAGTTCCGTTTTGTGTGGAAACAGTAAAGGCATCACCTGCACTTCCTCCGGTATCCGGAGCTCCAGAATATTTTATAGATAGTGAATCCAGAGAAGACGAGGGAATTACGGCAGGAAAATCAATTTTAAGTTCTTTCGTTGCAAGTTGCGTAAAAGGCAGAATGGCACCATGATATTTAACCTCCGAAACAGTAAGTGCATCAGATAAATCAAAATAAATACTCGATATATTTTGATTCGGAACAAAATGACTTGTTACGGTACCACTCACAAATTGTTGTGCAGGATCTAAATCAAGTTCCAAACGCTGATATCTCAAATCATAATTCAGCGTATTTGGATTTACATTGTAATCGACCATTTTAGAATACTTTAGCAGCTCCTTTTTGATCATGCTCTTGCGTTCTGCTTCTTCATTTTTTTGTGCATAAATCTGCACAAAAATCAATCCAAGCAGCATTACATAAATTTTTTTCATTTAATACTATTTTGCGATAAAGTTAAAAAAAACCTTTCAATAATTATTGAAAGGTTAATAAATTAGCGATTTATTTAAAGATTAAAGATTCAGCGCAGGTTGTAGAATCTGTTCCATCCTGCCTTTTACCTGATCTACTGATCCTGCATAATTGTTGATGAGTAATGAGAAAACCAATGTTTTTCCGGTATGGGTTTTCATATAACCTGCTAAGGTCTTTACTTTATTTAATGTTCCGGTTTTGGCGAAAATCTGGCCGTTTCCTTCACCGTTGAACATACTTTTTAACGTTCCGGTCTGTCCTGCGATTGGTAAAGAATTGAAATAAGTTTTGTAATATTTTTCATCCATAATATTGGTTAAAAACTTTACCTGGGAAATTGGAGTCACAAGATTATTTCGGGAAAGTCCGCTGCCATCCATAAAATTCAACCCTTCGGTCTCGAATGCATTAGCTTTTAAATGCTCCACAACAACACTTCTACCCGACTCCAAAGTTTGATCTCCCTTTTTCTGAAAACCTACCATCCTCAGCGTAGCCTCGGCTAAATTATTATCGCTTCTCTGGTTGGTGTAGTATATAATGTCCGCTAAAGTTGGTGATTGGTAAGCAGTAATAGCCACTCTTTTTTCGGGATTACTGTCTGTGATTTTGGTAATTACTTTTCCTGTAACACCCACACCTTTTTTAATCATAGAAGTTCTTAGTGAATTTGCAAGGTATGCCGGTGGATCTGCAACTTTCGTTGTTAATGAAAGCCCATCGAATTTATCGGCATATACCATCTGCTTTATATACGGAGAGATGTAATAGAAATTCTTATTCTCAGCAAATGGATTTGAAGGCTTTGCAATTAGTCTTTCATTCTGCGGATTGATTTCGTATGTAGAACCTGCCGGTAAGTAATAATTACCATTCTCCAGCCACACGATATTTTCCGGGAGTGTCTGTGTTTTATTTATTTTGAATATTCCGGTCTGAATGATGATATCACCGTTTACTTTTTTAATACCCTTTTCCGAGATTGCAGCGATAAAATCAGACACAATTGCTGAATACGATGAAGCCCCAGCTTTGTTGGTTCCCAAAGATGGATCACCACTTCCTACGATGTACAAATTCCCGTGCAAATGCCCGTTCTCATCAATTTCCCCCGAATATTCCAATTGTGTAATCCAACGGAAGTTTTCACCCAGCAAACTTACCGCAGTATCAGTGGTAAGTAGTTTTGTGGTAGAAGCAGGAATTAATGAGGCATTTTCGTTATAGGAACTTACGACTTTCTTCGTTTTGGGGTCATAAATTACAAATCCCCAGTTCGCATTACGAAGTACAGGATCATTCATCATCGCGTTGATGTTGATGTCCACAAGTTCCTTCGCAGACATTAATTTTTCAGGAGAACTGAAATCTTTAACGGTGCTGCTTGGTCGGTTATCGTAAGTTTGGGGGTAATTTGACGCGAATGTTCCCTGCCCGAATGCAATTGCTGAAAACGCTAATGCCTGGGCAAGAAAGATATTTTTAAGTCTAATCATTTAATATATTTATTTGATTATCTGAAAACTCTTTTAGTTTAAAAATTGAAAACATGAAATGCAAAACATATTTTCAACGGTCAAAAATATACATTATTGTTGAAACACAAGGATTTAACAATCCCAAAAGCAGGTAAATTATGTTAAAAATCGTTAAAAATCGACAAAAATCATCTTTTTGATGCTTTGGTAAGCAGTAACTTCATCAAACTCTTCCAAACTTTGTAAAACTAAATTTTTCATCTCCGAATATTTTTTCCCTCTTGGAAGTTTGAGTAAAATCTGATATTGGTACATCAGATTAAGTTTTCCGATAGGCGATTTTTCGGGACCTAAAATACATTCTTCAGGCAGATATTTTCTTAAAACCGATCCCAGAAACTGAGCAGAACGGTTTACCTTGTCTTCTTTGCGGTGTTTCAGTTCAATCATAATGAGTTTTACGAAAGGCGGATAAAGAAATTTCTTTCTTTCTTCGAGAAAATGTTTATAAATTTTATCAGAATTATTCTCTTTAATCAACTGAAAAACTGAATGTTGAGGATTATAGGTCTGAATAAGAACTTTTCCTTCTCCAGAAATTCTGCCTGCCCGACCGGAAACCTGCGTGATGAGTTGGTATGCGCGTTCTTCTGCGCGAAAATCCTGTACATAAAGCATAGAATCTGCTCTGGGAATCGCCACCAGTTCGATATTATCGAAATCCAGCCCTTTCGAAATCATCTGAGTTCCAACGATAATATCGGTTTCGCCTTCCTCAATTTTTTCGTATAATTTTTCGTAGGCAAACTTTTTCCGCATGGAGTCTACGTCCATCCGGTCAACCTCTGAATCTGGAAAAAGCCGCGAAATTTCTTCATGAATCTGTTCAACACCGACGCCTCTTTCGTTAAGGTTTTCGGAATGACATTTAGGGCAAACCTTTGGTTTTGAAGCCTTTTGCCCACAATAATGACATTTCATTTCGTTCGAATATTTGTGATACGTCATTACCACATCACAATTTGAGCAATAATTTACATAGCCACAGGTTTCGCACTCAATCACATTGGCATAACCGCGACGGTTGTGGAGAATCATGGTCTGTTTTTTTCTTTCCAGCTCTTTTTTAATTTCGTCAATCAGTTTTAAAGAAAAATTACCAATAATTTTCTTGGAATCCTGCTCTTCTTTAAAGTTGATGAGTTCAAACTCCGGCAGTTTTACTTTTCCGAAACGTTCGCCGAGAAAGATATACTTCAATTTATCTTTTTTCGCGAGATAATAAGATTCTACAGACGGTGTTGCAGAACCGAGGATCAAATTCGCAGCATAAAATTTCGATAGCATTTGCGTCGCATCCTTGGCATTGAAAAACGGAGAAACTTCCCGCGGTTTGTAAGCGGAATCGTGTTCCTCATCCACCACAATCAATCCCAGATTTTGATAAGGTAAAAATAACGCAATGCGTGTTCCGATGAGGATTTTTATATCATTGTTCTTAATTCTGCGCCAAACTTCTACCCTTTCGAAATCGGTAAGTTTCTGGTGATAAAAACCCAGTTCTTTGCCGTATTTTTTTTCTAAACGCTGCACAATTTGCTTGGTGAGAGAAATTTCAGGAAGCAGAAAAAGAACATTTTTTCCGGATTCAACAGCTTCTTCAATTTTCTCAAGATAGATATGCGTTTTCCCGGAAGAGGTTACGCCGTGAAGGAGCACATTTCTTCCTTCATCAAAGGCTTCATCAATTTCTTTTTTAGCCTGTAACTGTTCATGCGTTAATTTTTCGATCTCTTCAATTTCGCCCTGATATGCTTCTAATCTATCTTTTTGAAGAAAATATTCCTGGACCAAATTTCTATCAACCAAAGATTTCAGTTGTGAATGGGAAAAATTTCCTTCATCCAAAATTTCAGATTTCCTGATGGGTTTTTCGGGATTTTCAGTCTGTTTCTCGAGAATTGCGAGAAACATTTCCTGCTGTTTAGGCGACCGTTTCAGCGCAAGAAGGATTTGCGGAAGACTGTTGCCGGCAAGTTCTTCTTCGTTTACGCGCAGGTACGCGATTTCTTTGGCTTTGTATTTTTCTGCAATCTTTTCATCGATTTCAATATACTGCAGATCGATTAATGATTTTACGGTCTTTACAATATCTTTTTTAGGGATAAAAGCTTCAATTTCAGTAACATTGATGAGCTGGCGGACCTCCAAAGCCTGAATGAGATACATTTCATTCACATCCAGATTTTCGAAATCAACCTTCACATTCGGCTTAATTTTCAAATAGGTTTCACTTTCAAGTTTCAAAGAAGACGGGAAAGCTAAACGATAAATTTCGCCGAGATTACACATATAATATTCTGAAATCCAGTGCCAAAAATCAATCTGTTCTTTAGGAAGAATCGGCGAATCATCGAGAATGCTGATGATTTCTTTGGGAACAAAAGTTTCGGGATCGTTCTGATGAATTTCAGCAACGATTCCCGTATAAATTTTCTTTCCGCGGAAGGAAACCAGCACCCGCATCCCAATTTCAAAATTTCCCAATAATTCATCCGGAACTTTATAGGTAAATGTTCCTTTAAGATTAAGCGGTAAAATAATTTGGGCGAAATTCAAGATGATCGGTTTAATTGGGTAAAAGTTTGTATGGGTACGGTTGACAAATTTAGAAATAATTTTGGCTAAAGCCACGGAACTTTCTAAATAAAAAAACGGGCTAAAGCCCGTTCGATATTAATTTCTCTTATGAGATTATTTGTTTTTTCTACGTTTCAGTTCTTTATTGATGAGTCCTAATTCTCTACCTGTTTGTCCTGCGACTGAAGTGTTTTCCTGTGCTCTTCGGGTAAGGTAAGGAACCACGTCCTTCACGGGACCGTACGGAAGATATTTGCAGACATTATACTTTTCTTCCCCCAGATAATAAGTGATATTATCGCTCATTCCATAAAGCTGACCGAAATGAATCTGCGGATGATCGTGCGGAAGATTCATGGCGCGCATCTTATCCATAACAAGTTCGGTAGATTTTTCGTTGTGGGTGCCAAAAAACGCGGAAACGCGGTCTAAATTATTCAGTACGAAATTGATCGCGGCATTGTAGTTATCATCTGAAGCCTGTTTTGTGGGTTGGATCGGATCTGGATAATTCATTTCAGCTGCACGCTCGCGTTCTTTTTCCATATAAGCGCCGCGGACGAATTTATAACCCAGGAAATAGTTTCTTGCTTTGGCTCTTTCTAAATCTTCAGCAAGATATTCCATTCGGCCGGTGCGGTACATTTGGATGGTATTCCACACGATTGCTTTTTCTCTGTTGAATTTCTCCATCATTTGGTTTACCAAATCATCGGTTGCGTCCTGCATCCAGGTTTCTTCAGCATCGATCATCAGGACCACATTTCTGTCGAATGCCATTTGGCAAACCTCCTCATATCTTTTTACCACTCTGGCCCATTCTTCTTTTTGAGACGTGGTTAATTCTACTTTCTTTCCTACTTCTTCATAAATTTCAATTCTGCCAAAACCTGTAGGTTTGAAGACTACGAACGGGATTGCCGGATTTCCTTCAGCAAACTTGATATTCTGCTTAATCTCTTCGCAGGTTTCATCAAAAACACTTTCTTCTGCTTTTCCTTCAATTGCATAATCGAAAATACTGCCGACGTGACGTTTAAACATTTGCTTCACCACCTGCATGCTCTCTTCACGGGTTTCGCCGCCACAAAACTGTTCAAAAAGGGTTTTCTTCACAATATCCGTAACGAAAGGAAAATCTTTCTCTACCGTAAAATTCAGGGCCGAAATTCCTAATTTTGTAACAACGGGCTGTTCAATGGCTTTAAACATCCAGTACGCTTTGCGGAGTTGTGCATCAGTCTTGTCTGCAAAGGCAATTTGTGTATTATTGAAAATGCTCATGAGTAAATTTAAATTGAGCAAATTTAACGATACTATATGAATTGAAAAAACGAATTTAAAGTTTAATTTTGTGAAAAATTTCATAATATGATTTCAGTTTTAGACCAGAATTTTTCCGACCTCAACATTTTTCTTGAAAGTTTAAAACCTTCAAAACTGTTTATTCTGGTAGATGAAAACACGCATGAACACTGCCTTCCCACACTTTTAGGAAATCTGGCCACCGAAATTCCTTTTGAAATCATTGAAATTGAAGCCGGTGAAGAACTGAAAACCATTGAAACGGCAACACAGCTTTGGGAAATCCTGGCTGAGTTTGAAGCCGACCGTAAATCTTTGATGATAAATCTGGGCGGTGGCGTGATTACGGATTTGGGCGGTTTCGTAGCTTCTACCTACAAAAGGGGCATCCGGTTTATTAATCTTCCCACCACGCTTCTGGGCATGTGTGATGCGTCAATTGGCGGTAAAACAGGGATTGATCACCACTTTCTGAAAAATATTATCGGAACTTTTGCGGAGCCGGAACAGATTTTTGTCTTCCGCGATTTTTTAATTACATTGCCTTTTGCTCAGCTGAGAAGCGGTTTTGCAGAGATGCTGAAACACGGTTTAATTGCAGATCACAAACACTGGAATGATCTTATTTCAATAGAACACCTGAATCCGGAAGCTATTTTTCCTTTTATCGAAACATCGATGAAGATTAAAGAAAGCGTTGTAGCGCAGGATTTTAAAGAGCAACACATCAGAAAGACGCTTAATTTCGGACACACGGTTGGGCATGCCGTTGAAAGTCTTTTTTTACAGAACGGAACTGCGATCCCGCATGGCGAAGCGGTAGCTTTGGGAATGATTTGCGAAACCAGACTGGCGTTTCTGATCAATTTAATTTCTGAAGAATCCGCAGAAAATATTATCAAAAACATCACGAAATTTTATCCTTATATATCCATCAGTGAGTTTTCTGATGAACAAATATTGTCTTTAATGATGAACGACAAGAAGAATTTAGGCGGGAATATTAGTTTCTCGCTTCTCAACACTATAGGCGAGGGAAATTTCGACTGTGAGATCTCAGAAACAACGCTTATTTCTGCCCTCCATTATTATCGAAATTTGAATTAAAACCTATTTTACTACTATTTACTACATAATATCATCTAAAAAAACAGCCCGGTTTAAACAAAATATAGATTAAGTAATTATTTGCTAATCAGTATATTACATTAGAATATTTTTAAACCATTGTTTAAATTTTTATATTTTGAAAGATTTTTGGCACAGCGTTTGTGAATAACCAAGCGTAAAACAAAATTTAAAATGTGAATTGATAAGCATTTTGAGTCGAATTAAATTTTTAACCATAGAATTTTACCAACTCAAGCATGAAATTATCAAATTCTCAAAAAATTAATTAAAATTTAAAAATTATGAAAAAGTTATTTTTAGGTGCAGCAATCGCAATGAGTTCATTAACATTCGCACAACAATTTGGTATTAAAGCAGGGATGAACGTTTCTTCACTTTCTACAGACTCTGAATTAAGTGATCAAGCATCGAAAATTGGTTTCAATGCAGGTGTATTTATGAATGCTCCCATAGCTGAAAACTTCAGCATCCAGCCAGAGCTATTGTACAACAATTTAGGTTCTAAAGTAACTCTAACAGAGACTGAAATAGGAGGAACAACTTACAGAAACGAATATGCAAGACATTTAGATTATATCACAGTGCCAGTAATGTTCCAGTACAATGCAACTCCATCTTTCTACCTTGAAGCTGGACCTGAGTTTGGATTCATGGTTAGCGCAAGAGACAAATATAAAAGTACTGAAAACGGAACTCCTCAAAATGTTTTCGAAAGTGATTTAGATACTGATGATTTTAACAAATTTAACTTTGGTGTAGGTCTTGGTGCAGGTTACTATTTTACACCTAATGTAGGTTTAACTGCAAGATACGTGGCTGGTTTTACTGATATCGCGAAAGACAGACCAAGTGGTTCTGATGCTGTAAAAAACAACGTATTCCAAGTTGGTTTAGCTTATAAATTCTAAGACAACAATCATATTACACTTAATATTACAAAGGTTGGGAAATTTCCCAACCTTTTTTTATTTATTCATCAGTATAATCTGGATTTGGCCCCGCCGGAACCGGATATTCTTCAGTAAAACAACCGAAACAATGGTTGGAACTTCCCAGGATAACTTTCAGATTATCCATACTTAAAAACTCCAACGAATCTACACCTAAATAATTTCGCAACTCCTCTACCGACATATTGGCGGAAATTAAATCGTCTTTCGAAGGCGTGTCGATCCCAAGATAGCATGGCGCAATAATCGGTGGTGAAACGCTGCGGAAATGGATTTCTTTTACTCCAGCATCTTTCAAAATTTTCACCAAACGCTTTGAAGTGGTTCCTCGGACAATAGAATCATCGATGATTACCACCCTTTTCCCTTTAATTTCGGACAGAATAGGGTTGAGTTTTAAATTCACTATTCTTTCCCGCATTTCTTGCGTCGGAACGATGAAGCTTCTCCCGATGTATCTATTTTTAATTAGAACCGGACGGAACGGAATTCCCGATGCAGTGGAAAAACCAATCGCTGCCGGAACTCCGGAATCGGGAACACCGATCACAATATCAGCTTCCACAGGAGCTTGTTCCCAAATTTTCATCCCAGATTTTTCGCGAATTTCATGAACATTAATCCCTTCTAAAACACTATCGGGACGAGCAAAATAAATATATTCAAAAGCGCAGATTCTTTTCTCGCAATTTTCTTTAACCAAGAAAGATTTTAAACCTTTTTCATTTTCGCTGGTATAAACGATTTCTCCCGGCAAAATATCTCGAACATATTGCGCACCAACAGCGTCTAAAGCGACAGATTCCGATGCTGCAACGAAGGTTTTCTCATCAATCGCTCCCAAAACCAAAGGGCGAATCCCGTGGAAATCCCGGAATGCAAAGAATTTATTTCGAGTCATTCCTACAACTGAATAAGCACCTTCTATCTTTTCCATCGTGGCTTTGATGGCTCCTCGCAACCCGAGATCCAAGTTTTTCTGAATGAGTCTTAAAATTACCTCAGAATCGGAAGTTGCCTTGAAAACAACTCCTTCTGCTTCGAGTTCTTTTTTAAGTTCATGAGCATTGGTCAAATTCCCATTATGAGCGATGGAAAGGATGATTTGATCGTATTCGTTTTTCGCAAAGAAAGGTTGAAAATTATACTTCTTTTTGTCGCCCGCCGTGGTATATCTTGTATGCCCAATCGCGGAATTTCCCATGAAGGTTTCGGGTTCACGAATGTTTTTGTATACATCGAGCACGAGACCTTCATCTTTCACATTGACTATTTTTCCGTTTTTCATCACCGAAATACCGCAAGCTTCCTGACCGCGATGTTGCAATGCAAAAAGGCCGAACTGCGAAAGTGAAAAGGTATCTAGATCCTTATCGGAGTACAGCCCGAAGATTCCGCATTCTTCAGAGGGTGCATCAAAAAGGTCTTCTGATTTCAGCAAATTTCTTCCGTATGTTCTTTCTTTGAACTGGTTTAAATAATTTACTTTATGTTGTTGTAAATCTTTCATTTTTTACTTTTCTCCAAAAAAATTATTTGTTCAGTACCTTTTTCAATCTTTCAAAAATTTCAACGTAAGCTTCTGTAACTTCGCCCAAATCTCTTCTGAAACGGTCTTTATCCAATTTTTTCATCGTATCTTTATCCCAAAGTCTGCAAGTATCGGGTGAAATTTCGTCGGCAAGAACAATTTTTCCGTCTGCAGTTTTGCCCAATTCGATTTTAAAATCAACCAAAATAATATTCATTTTATCGAAAAGATCGATCAAAATCTCGTTGATATCTGAAGTAAGTTCATACATTTCATCGAGTTCTTCGTACGTTGCTGCCCCCAAGAAAACTGCATGATGATCATTGATAAGCGGATCTCCCAACTCATCTTTTTTATAGCAAATATCGAAAATGGTGACTGGTGATTTTATGCCTTCTTCCACTCCTAATCTTTGCGCCATACTTCCGGCAGAATAATTTCTTACCACCATTTCTAAGGGAATAATGTTCACTTTCTTAACCAACTGCTCTCTCTCATCGATTTTTTTTATAAAGTGTGTCGGAATTCCTTTCTCATTCAAATATTCGAAAATCAAGGTGGTGATGGCGTTATTCATCTCGCCTTTCAAATCTACACTTCCTCTTTTTTGTGCGTTAAAAGCGGTCGCATCATCCTTGAAACGAACAATCACTTCATTTGGCTGATCGGTTTCGAAAACTTGTTTTGCTTTTCCTTCATAAAGCATTGCTCCTTTTGTCATTTTTATTTTTTATTTGATTATTTCAACTGTTTTTTTAATTTAAATTTTAACTAAAATCCCTGTCAATACAGCGATTCCGAAACTTAGTAAAGTTCCTATCAATACGTATTCGGTCAGTTTTCTTTGCTTTGCTTCTGCCAAATCACTAAATCTAAAAACCGATTTTGCGGCAATCATAAAACCCACGCCTTCCCAATGGTCGACAAGAATGAATACAAAAACCAAAAGTCTTTCGAGAATTCCAATGTATTTCCCTGCATTCACTAGGGATTCCGTTTGTAATTTGCTGTGTTCTACGGTAACCGGAGTCCAAATCGAGATTAATGTTTTGATAAAAATAGAAGATGGAACCGTTAAAAAAACCACGGCCGTGATGAGTTTTAAAGATTCAGAATTAAAGAAATCTTCCCACATGAAATATGGAAAATACAACATCGATAGTGCGACAATAACTAAAACATGAAGCAATTGATCGACAAAAAACCAGGTTCGTTTGGTTTTTGCATTTTGAAAATTTAGTTTTGCCCAATCGATTAAAAAATGCGAAAAGCCATTGGTTGCAGCGATCCACCAAAGTTCAATATTCCATAAAAAAACAAAAGCCAAAACTGTGTGAAGCAAAATATGCAAATACAAATAAACACTTCCGGCTTTTTTCCGCTCTTTATCAGCAACCCACGAATTGGGCTGTAGAAGAAAATCTCCTAACAAATGTGCCAATATGAGAGGAATAAAAATCATTAGAGTTCTGCTATTTTTTTTCTAAAAAACAAATCGGTTTCCTGAATCAAATCAAAATGAGACCGCTTAATTCTCTGACTTACTGATGATTGAGTAATACTTAATTCCTTTGCTAATTCTTCTTGCGTTAGCTCCGGATTGATCAGCAAGCGGTGAATAATTTCCGCCGTGGCAATGGACCAACTGTCGAAATCTATCGAGGTCCATTTAAAAAGAATATTTAAATCGCGGTTCACTTTATCATTTTCGGTATTTATTGCCAAGGTGCGTCCTTCGGTTGTTATATCATTTAAAAGTCGCCCGGAATTTACGTAGGCAGAGCCGTTGGATTCGGTGATTTTATCAGACAGAAAAACTTCGTTTCCAATGCCGATTGCTAATCTTACATCCAGATTCTCAAATGTTTTGATGAGTGATTTAATCATCATTGATTTTGCAAAAACTTCATCCACAGTGCATTTTACCTGAAATTCGTCACCACGATATACTTCCCAGTTTTCGGGAGTTGCAGACCAACTTCCTAATAAATTTTTCAACTTAGGAAGCCACAATTCGGAATCGGTATTTTGAGAATTGATAATATCTCCGGTAACAATAGCAATCATTCCACAAATATAAGCAATTACCCTTATAAAACATAAATATAAGCTAAATCGCTAATAAATTTATTTTATAAGGAAATTTACTTATAATTTACTTTAATTTTTAAAATCTTTATAAATTAAAAAACACTAATTACTTGAAGTATTCCACACCGTTTTTGAAAATATTATGATAATTGGCGGTCGGAATATTCTTCAGCAAACCTTCCGAAAATCTTTCCGGATGCCCCATTCTACCAAAAATTTTCCCGGATTTACTTGCAATACCTTCAATTCCGAATAAAGA
>NZ_DAMBHK010000019.1:13951-19646 GCF_032060305.1 Kaistella sp.
TTCTACCAAAAATTTTCCCGGATTTACTTGCAATACCTTCAATTCCGAATAAAGAGTTATTTGGATTAAAAGGCATTCCGTGTGCAATTTTACCTTCAAAATCAATGTATTGCGTCGCAATTTGTCCGTTTTCATATAATTCTTTAATCACTTCTTCAGAGGCCATAAATCTTCCTTCCCCGTGAGAGATCGGAATGGTAAAAACCTGATCCTTCATCCCTTTTAACCACGGCGACTGATCGCTGACAACTTTCACATCAACCATTTGAGAAATATGTCTTCCGATCGCATTGTGCGCCAAAGTAGGCGAATTTTCATCTAAATCGCGAATCTCACCATAAGGCAAAAGCCCGGATTTTACCAGTGCCTGGAACCCGTTGCAAATCCCGAGAATCATTCCGTCGCGGTTCAATAATTCGTGAACTGCATTTTTCATTTTCTCGTTTTTCAAAACATTGACAATGAATTTTGCGGAACCATCCGGCTCGTCACCGGCAGAGAAACCTCCGGAAAACACCAAAATCTGAGACTGATTGATTTGTGAAATCCAGGCATCCAAACTTTCATTAAGAAGCTGATGATTCAAATTGATCAACGGCAAACTTGAAACTTCTGCTCCTTCTTTTCGGAAAGCATTTTGCGTTTCATATTCACAATTGGTTCCCGGAAAAATAGGTGCAAAAACACGAGGTTTTGCAATTCCGTGTTTTCGGATTATTATGGTTTCTGCTTTTGTAGCATTGAATTTTTCGTCCAGTTCTACCACAATTTTTTCTTTTTCAACCGTAGGAAACAGCTCTTCAAACGTTCCTCTATAAGCCTCAAATAAACTTGAGATAGAAATTTTTAAATAATTAATTACTAAAACTTTATCAGCTATAACCTCACCAATCAATTGAAACAAATCATTTTTCAAATCTGAGGTAGTTTCAATAATTAAACTTCCAATATTTTTATTTAAAAGTAAATCTTCTTCCAAAGAAATTTCAGCTCCTAACTGATTACCGAAACTCATTTTTGCCAACGACACTGCTACTCCGCCATCTTTCACAGTTTTAACAGAAACGATATTTCCAGACTGAATATTTTCATGAATATCATCGAAAACTTTCTTCAAATTTTCATAATCCGGCAAACCGTTTTCCTGAGGAATATGTTGAAAAAAATACAATTTGTTTCCCGCTTTTTTCAGTTCCGGAGAAATGATATTTTTCTTTTCGCCATTTGCACAAGCAAAAGAAATCAGCGTTGGCGGCACATTGATATCCTGGAAACTTCCACTCATCGAATCTTTTCCGCCAATTGCAGCGAGTTCCAAATTCATTTGTGCATCGTAAGCTCCAAGAAGCGAAGCCAATGGTTTTCCCCATTTTTCAGGTTTATTTCCCAATTTTTCGAAATATTCCTGGAAACTCAAACGGATATTTTGATATTTTCCTCCCATTGCCACAATTTTAGCAACGCTCTCTACGACCGCATTTGCAGCTCCAATCATCGAGTTTTGCGAAGAAATTTCCGCATCAAAACCCCAACTTGCCAAAGAAACAGTTTCAATATTTTCCGCGTTTAAAACGGGAAGCGTTTGTACGCTTCCTTCCATCTCAGTTTCCTGATATTTCCCTCCGAAAGGAATCGCAACGGAAGTTCCGCCAACGGATGCGTCAAACATTTCCGCTAAACCTTTCTGCGAAGCATTATTTTTACTCGAAATTGCCTTCAATAAGTTTACTTCATTGAATTCAATATTCTGATTGTTAATTTTTTGCAAATGTGAAATTTCCGCATGTTGAGATTTTGCACAACCGTTGGTATCTAAAAATTCGCGGCTTAAATCCACAATTTTATTGCCTTGCCAAAACATTTGCATTCTTCCGGAATCGGTTACTTTCGCCACTTCTACAGCTTTGATATTTTCCTTTTCGCAGAATTTGATGAATTTTTCTTTGTGATCCGCTTCAATCACCACCGCCATTCTTTCCTGAGATTCGGAAATAGCGAGTTCGGTTCCGTTTAATCCTTCATATTTCAAAGGCAAAATATCAAGGTTAATTTCCAACGAATCAGCAATCTCGCCGATAGCAACAGAAACTCCACCGGCTCCAAAATCGTTGGATTTTTTAATTAAAGTAGTAACATCAGGATTTCTGAATAAACGCTGAATTTTACGTTCTTCTACCGCATTTCCTTTCTGAACTTCAGTGGAGAGCGTATGAATAGAGGTTTCATCCTGTTCTTTTGAACTTCCAGTTGCTCCTCCCACTCCATCTCGGCCAGTTGCTCCACCAAGCAGAATCACCAAATCTCCAGGTTGCGGTTTCTCCCGTCGAACCCAATCTTTTTTCACCGCTCCCACTACAAAACCCACTTCCATTCGTTTTGCTTTGTAGCCATCGTGGTAAATTTCATTCACCAAAGTTGTCGCCAAACCAATCTGGTTTCCGTAGGAAGAATAGCCGTTTGCGGCTTGTTTCGTAATCGTTCTTTGCGGAAGTTTTCCCGGTAAAGTTTCAGAAATCGGTTCCAAAACATCTGCAGCTCCGGAAAGTCGCATCGCCTGATAAACAAACGCTCTCCCCGACAATGGATCGCGGATCGCGCCACCTAAACACGTAGAAGCACCGCCAAAAGGTTCTATCTCTGTAGGGTGATTGTGTGTTTCATTTTTAAATAAAAGGTACCAAGGTTCTTTTTTGCCATCAAATTCGGCTTCAATTTCTATGGTACACGCATTGATTTCATCAGAAACAACGAGGTTTTCAAGCTTACCGGTTTTGTGGAAGTATCTTGCACAAACCGTAGCCAAATCCATCAAAGAAATCGGTTTTGCTTCTCTTCCGAGAAATTTTCTTTTCTCTAAATAATCATTAAAAATTCTTTCTAAAGTATCTTTAAAAGAATCATTAAACTGAATATCAGTTAATGCTGTTTCGAAAGTAGTATGTCTACAATGATCGCTCCAATAGGTATCGAGCACTTTGAGTTCGGTTTCCGACGGATTTCGGTTTTCAGCTTTAAAATAATTCTGAATAAATTCTAAATCATCGAATTCCAGAGCAAAACCATGTTGGTTATAAAACTCATCAAGTTCTTCCGTAGAAAAATCAATAAAACCCTCATGGATCATAACCGGATCTGGGGTTTCTTCCGACGGGATTTCGAGCTTGGACAAATCTTTTTCCTGACTTTCGACTTTGTTTATTAAATGATTTTTTATTTTTTCGATATCATTTTCTGTAACGCCAAAAAGTTCGATCAACTTTCCGCTTCTCACTTTTGAGTTTTCATTTTCTGTGAGTAGAGCGATACATTGCTGCGCAGAATCTGCTCTCTGATCGTATTGGCCAGGTAGAAATTCCGTAGCAAAATGAAGGTTTTTAGCCGGGTTTTCGGTGTGAAGAATATCAACGACCGGATCTACAAAAGTATTGAAAATTACTTTGTTAAGATCGTTTTCTTCGATCCCGAACAGATCATAAATGTTATAAACTTTCACATCCTGAATATGAGGAACGATGGTTTTTACTTCACTGAAAATCTTAGGACTTTCCACATCGAAAATGCCGCGTTTTTCTACAAAAATTCTTTTTTTATCAGACATTCTATGTCAATTTTAAAGGGAGTAAAACATTAAAAAATGCAGACAAAATTGCCTGCATCAATTTATACTTTAAGGTCAGCTTCTAAGCCAATTAAATCGGAATATTTATCAAGAATAGGTTGTGCTTCATTCTGGACAAACTCCTCGGTTTGAATCGGAGCGAATCCGATGAAATTTTTCGGGTCGAGCATTTCCATAAATTTGGATTTATCCATTTTCAGGGAGTCATCGTTCAAAATCCTTTCGATCAGGTCATTTTCTTTGCCTTCGATTTTTACTTTTTTAGAAGCTTCCATGGAGTGCACGCGGATGGTTTCGTGGATTTCCTGACGATCGCCACCGGCTTTTACTTCCTCCATAATGATATATTCTGTCGCCATGAAAGGAAGTTCATCCATGATATGTTTTTTGATACGGTTTTCGTAAACCACTATTCCGTTCATAATGTTATTCCAAATCAACAAAATAGCATCGACGGCAAGGAAAGATTGCGGAATTGCGAGTCTTTTGTTCGCTGAATCATCCAAAGTTCTTTCGAACCATTGCGTTGCCGCCACCATTGCGGAACTTGAGGAAAGTGACATCACGAATTTCGCTAACGAGCCGATTCTTTCGGAACGCATCGGATTTCTTTTATACGCCATCGCTGAGGAACCGATCTGATTTTTTTCGAAAGGCTCTTCGATTTCCTTTAAATTCTGCAATAGCCGTAAATCATTCGTAAATTTATGTGCAGATTGAGCAATATTCGACAATAAAGCCAAAACTTTCGCATCAATTTTTCGGTCGTAAGTCTGTCCGGAAACTCCGAAAACCTTATCGAATCCAAAACGTTTTGAAAGTTCTGTATCCAAATGTTTTACTTTGGAATAATCGCCATTAAAAAGCTCCAAAAAGCTAGCTGCAGTTCCGGTTGTTCCTTTTACACCGCGGAATCTTAAAGTTTCGAGGAAAAATTCGAGTTCCTCAAAATCCAAAATCAAAGATTGCAACCAAAGTGTTGCTCTTTTTCCGACGGTCGTCAATTGTGCGGGTTGATAGTGTGTAAAACCGAGTGTTGGTAAATCTTTGTATTTTAAAGCGAAATCGGAAAGATTTTTAATGACATTCACCAATTGTTTTCTCAAAAGCAACAATCCGTCGCGCATTTGAATTAAATCGGTGTTATCGCCTACAAAAGCGGAAGTCGCGCCCAAATGGATAATTCCTTTTGCAGAAGGAGCCGCATCGCCGTACGTGTGCACATGAGCCATCACGTCGTGTCGGAATTTTTTTTCGTATTCTGCAGCTTTCACATAATCAATGTTTTCTGCGTTTTCTTTGAGTTGTGCGATTTGTTCGTCGGAAATATCCAAACCAAGATCTTTTTCGATTTCGGCAAGGGCGATCCACAATTTTCGCCAGTTTCTGAACTTGTTGTTCGGCGAAAAATTATAGAGCATTTCCTCACTTGAATAGCGTTCTTCAAGGGGATTTTTGTAGGAATTCATTCTTTCTTTTTACTTTTTTTAGATGCACAAATTTAAGAAAATTATAAAGAAACTGAAGGATCGTAACGCTATTTTTAACTAAACACAAACCGAATTTTAAGCTTCATATCAGACAGAACGATCTACCTGCGGCCTTTAAAATCTTTCATTGTATCATAAACACCGAAAATATTTCTCATCACCCAATCGAATACCGGAAGAGGCAAAATTCCCTGTGACAAACGGATAAACCAATAAGGCATCGGCATTGCAAGCATTTTGGTTTCGTTTTCAATGGCTTTTATAATTCTTTCGGAAGTTCTTTCTGGCTCGAGAATAGGAAGCAGTTTAGATTTTACTCCATCGAACATTCCGGTGTTGATGTAGAACGGCATAATCGTGGTTACCGAAATATTTTTACCTAACTGTTCCATTTCTAATCGCAGACTATCGCTCCAGCCGACAACAGCCCATTTGGAAGCTGCATAAACCGACATTTTCGGGTTAGAAATTAATCCTGCAGAAGAAGCAATGTTACAGATAGCACCAGAATTTTCAGCCATCATTCCGGACAGAAATTCAAGCCCAATATGCATGAAAGCATTGGAATTGATGAGCATGCTTTTCT